>CAYUUN010000078.1:0-9804 GCA_964447895.1 uncultured Bacteroides sp.
GCCAAGATGGGCCAGGACGGCCACGACCGCGGCGCCAAGGTGGTAGCCACCGGCTATGCCGACTGCGGCTTCGACGTGGACATGGGCCCGCTGTTCCAGACGCCCGCCGAGGCAGCCCGCCAGGCAGTGGAAAACGACGTGCACATTCTCGGTGTGTCGTCGCTCGCAGCAGGCCACAAGACCCTGATTCCCCAGGTGATCGAAGAGCTCAAGAAGCTCGGCCGCGAGGACATCATGGTTACCGCCGGCGGTGTGATCCCCGCCCAGGACTACGACTTCCTCTACAAGGCAGGTGTGTCGGCCATCTTCGGCCCCGGCACCCGCATCCCCGAGTCGGCCATCAAGATGCTTGAAATCCTGAACGAAAGTGCCGAATAATCGGGCATTACTTCCGCAAGCCACTTAAATGGCGGCGCCACTCCGGTTTCGGAATGGCGCCGCTGCTATTTAAAGCTTGACCAATTTTTCTTTAGGCAAGCGTGGTTGAACGGGTGACGGAAACAAAAAGAATTTATTTAATGTTATAAATGTATATCAATTTATAATCTTTCTCTCTCTATGAAAAAAATCCTTACTATCGCTTCTGCCCTTGTGCTTTGCGCAGGTTTCACGGCCTGCTCCGACGACGACGAACCCGTTGCCCCGACTCAATTGCCTGAAGCTGCCAAGACGTTCATCGCGCAGTATTTCCCCGGCACCGATGTGGTGCGCACGGAAAAAGACGGAAAGGGCGACAAGACCGAGTACAGCGTGACTATCTCCAACGGCTACGAACTCGAATTCGATGCCGTGGGCGCCTGGACCGATGTCGATGCCCCCGCCGGCCAGACTATCCCCGAGGGTATCGCTCCCGAGCCCATCGTGAATTTCATTGCCGTGAACTATTCCGCCACCGGTATCAATGAAATCTCGCGCGACTACCGCTACTACGAAGTCGAGCTCGTGAACAAAATCGACCTCACCTTCCTGCTGGACGGTACATTCGTCGATGCCGACTACTGATCTCTGCCGTCACCCATGAAAAAAGGGGTGACAAAATAAGGAGCGCCCGTAACCCTCTCTATCGAGGAATCGCGGGCGCGCTTTTTTTTTGCCATCGATGTCACCTTTCGGCGCCGTGAAGCGTCATACTATCGAGAACAATCAAAAGACAATCATTCACAAACTTCTAAATCAACATCAGTTATGGCCTGGATAGTACAACTTACAACGGTACTCGGCGTATTAGTCGCACTTCCCGTGCTTGTCGTATGGCTTATATGCCGCGCAGCAATCAACCGCGACAACAAGAACGCGGAAATCGTAATCAAAGCTCTCGAAAACAGTTCGGCTGTCGACACCGACAAGCTTGTGGCAGCCCTGGGCAAGAAACAGAAATCGCCCCGCGAGTTGCTGAATCTTCGCCTGCTTCGAGCCTGCATTTTCACCTTTTTGGGCGTGGCGCTGGCCGTTATGGCAATCATTTTACACTGCCTTATGCCGTGGGCCGAAAAAGATGTGTTTATGTTCATCATCCCTGCAGGCATTGCTCTGGCTATAGGCATCGCCTATACCGTGGTTTATTTCGTGACACGCAAGTACGTCAAAACCGACGACTAACCCCGACACGATGACCCGGGAGCAATTCATTCATTATGTGGAAAACAATCAGAGAGCGCTTCGCCGCTTTCTGATTGCCCTCTGCTACGGTGATAGCGACCTGGCCGACGACCTGGCGCAGGACACATTTGTGAAAGCGTATCTCTCGTGCGACAGCTTCCGCGAAGACAGCAAGCTTTCGACATGGCTTTACCGCATCGCATACAATACTTATATAAGCAACCGGCGCATGGTTCGGCGAAACGAATCAATCGTCGAGGCCGAGCAATTGAGTTCGCACGAACGTTCCGACCGGGCATTTGATTATCAAGCCCTTTATCTCGCTCTCGAAAAACTTTCGGAAAAGGAACGCTCGGCCATCCTGCTGCACTATATGCATGGCTTCGCCATCGACGAGGTCGCCGACATCACCGGCTCGTCGGTCGATGCTGTAAAACAGCTGTTGTCGCGCGGCCGGCGGCACTTGAAAGGACTCTTAACTGACTGATTATGGAAGAAGACAGATTATATGAACTCTTTGCCGACTTCGACCCCGAAATGTCGTCCGACGCCTCGTTTAAGAGCCGGCTTGAGGAAAATTTTGAAACGGTCGAACTGGTTAAAAGACAAATCTCCGATGCGCACCGCCGCAGCCGGCGGGCCATAGTTGTAGCTGGCGTGACAGGCTTCGTATTCGGCATAGCCGTCGCCGCCCTATACCCCCTGATTGCAGGCTATATATCTGCTTTGGCAATGGCGGCCGGCGTGGCAGACAGCTATGGTACACCCCTCTTGCTGACAGCCATCTGCGCATGCGGCTTCGCAATGACCTACGCCGCCTACGACATCGCGCTCGCAGCCATCGGTTCCAGTCTAAAGGGAACCAAAGGGAGTGCCTTCGGCCCTTTCATCCGTTAGTCCGGTTTTACCGGCACAAGCCTTTCTGCCGGTGCATAGGAGCAACAATGTAACAATTACTATTATCAAACGCGTAAACCTGTAGGGACGCTCCATGGAGCGTTCGGTAGTGTGACAGGGTAACATTTTAATATCCAACGATTTGCGCACTATAGATAGCCAAGGTCGCCGCCGGACGCTCCATGGAGCGTCCCTACAGGACTTTATCGCTGTCTATTTTTTTATCTTATGCACCGGAAATACGGCATGAGCCGTTTTACCCATAAAAAGAGGCTGCGTCGATTGTGACGCAGCCTCTTTTTATGGGGTGGGGGGATATCAGCAGGTGGGCTTGTCGAGGTAGGGGTTGAGCTCGCTCCACTTGTCGACGGGAGGCATGATGCCCATGGCGATGACTTCGTCGCGCAGTGCGCAGAGGTGCTCGTAGCTCTTGTCGAGTTCGGCCATCTCTTCGGGTGTGCCCTGCAGGGGCTTGCAGGCTACGCCGTCGGCGGTGATGTCGGTCTCGGTGGCCATCATGATGTGGCTGTAGCGGTCGTTGTTGACGTAGGTGCCGGCGGGCCAGCGGAAGGGCTTGCCGCCCATGGCTGCGGCTATCATCTCGATGGAGAGGTAGGCAGGGCTCTGGAACGACGAGCGGCCGCGCAGGTCGATGATGTTCTTGCCCCCCTGAACCACGCGGGTACGCAGCTGCTGCCAGGTGCTGTCCGGGAAGCGCTCGGTGCCGATGATGTCGTTGAGGGCCACGCCGGACACGGTGCAGGTGCTGGAGAACACGGCCATCTGCTCGCCGTGGCCGCCATAGGTGCGGGCTCCCTTGATTTCGTCAGGCGACACGCCGAACTGCTTGGCCAGCTCGCTGCGCAGGCGGGTGCTGTCGAGGGCGGCCAGGGTGGTGAGGCGCTTGGGCTCGATGCCGGCGTAGAGCAGGGAGATGAGGCCGGTGATGTCGGCGGGGTTGAATATCACCACGATGTGCTTCACGTCCGGGCAGTACCGGCGCACGTTCTTGCCGAACTCCTCGGCGATGGCTGCGTTGCCCTTGAGCAGGTCTTCGCGGGTCATGCCTGCCTTGCGTGCGGCGCCACCGGAGTTCACGATGTATTTGGCATCGGTGAGGGCATACTTGATGTCGGAGGTGAAGGTGATGTTGGCGCCTTCAAAGCCGCAGTGGCGCAGCTCTTCGGCCACGCCTTCCAGGGCGGGGGCATAGGGGTCGTAGAGACAGATGTGGGGCGTGAGTCCCATCATGATGGCGGTCTGGGCCATGTTGCTGCCTATCATGCCGGCTGCACCGATGATAACGAGTTTGTCGTGTGTGAGATAGTTCATTGCTTTTTAAGCCTGTTGTTATTAATGATCGTAGCGAATGAATTCGCCGTTTTTGTTGAATTTCATGTCAATGCCGTTCGACAGCTCCACTTCGTAGCCGTTGCGTTCCTTTTCGATACCCACTATCTTGGTGCCGCTGTGGTTCTTGGATACGTAGGTCTTGATGGACTTGGGCAGAAAGCCGTCGGGCACCTGCTTGTTTTTGGCGGTCTCGACGTTTTCCCAGTTGCCGTTGCGGTCGAATGTGATTTCGGTGCCGTCGGTGAGAATCACCTCGTATTCGTCGATGCGGCCGAGGTTTTTCTCGATCTTCACAAGGCTCACCTTGGCCTTGCAGTTGTTGGCGATTACGGTGCGGGCGGCTTCGGGCAGCACGGATGCGTCGTGGGCATAGTTGCCGCGGGCTGCGGCAGTGAGGCCTATGGCTGCTGCGGCGGCGAGGATGAGGAGGAATCTTTTCATAGTGCTCAATTATTAATATATATGTGGATAACGACCAAGGCCGTCTATTGGTTCGCATCCTTGTGGCGGCGGCGGAACATATCGCGCAGCGAGTTGAGCTTGCGCTTGTACACGAAGCCCACGCCCGTTTTGGTGATTTCGCCTTCGAGGATACTCTCGTAGCCGGTGTGGCGGAACAGGCGCAGATACATGGTCTGGGCACGGTTCAGGAAGTACTCGAAGGAGATGTCGTTGATGAGATTCTGCGAGAAGTTCTCGTCCGCGTTGGCATCCGTGGAGTAGTTGCCGCCCACGACTATCTTGAAGCGGTCGTCGAAGAGCGATTTCGACACCTGGTAGCTGTAGCTCATGGTCGAGGAAGTGTTGCCGTCGACCGTGCGGTTGTACTGGTCGATGCCGAACGACAGGTCTACGCCCTTGATGTTGTCGGCGGCCCACGAGTTGATTTTCGACTCGAGGAAGGAGAAGAGGGCGTTGCCGCCGATGGCAGCGTTGCCGCGTGTGCCGGGGCCGGAATAGATGTTGTAGAGGAGCATGTTCATGGCCTGGTTGGCGCGCTGCTCGGGGCTCATGGACTGGAGCTCGTTGCTCACGGTGATGTCGTCGTCGGTGGAGAGGTCGAATTCCACCTTCATCTGCTCCAGGGTGCCCGTCACGGACAGCATCACGTTGAAGTTGACCAGGCGCGAGTTCTGGCCTTCCTGGGTGACGTTGGCCTTCATCACGTCCACCGCCTTGATGTAGAGGGTGGGGTTCATCATGTTGCCGCTGAACGACACATAGCTCTCGGGGTTGAAGCGGAAGTTTTTCTCGCTCATGAAGGGCGGCGTGTAGCGCGCGAATCCGCCGTTGATGTTGAGGCGTCCCGTGAGGCGTCCGTCGTCGCTCATGGGGGTGAGGGTGTAGGTGAGTTCGCCGGTGGGTTGCAGCTGCACCTTGTCCTTGCCGTTGGACGACAGGTCGACGCTCACCGTGCTCGCGGGCTCGAAGGTGAGCGACGCGTTCAGCAGCATGGCCATGCCCGACGGGGTGATGGTGTCCGCCGCGGCCATGGCTGTGGAGTCGGAGAAGTTCACGAATTTCACCATGTCGCCGGAGCTGCGCGACTGCAGCGTTTCCACGGCGTCGGGCATCACGTAGGTCACGTTGGTGCCGGAATTTATGGTGAGGTCGGCGTCGACGCGCATGAAGTCGAAATCGCCGCTCACGCTGGCGTCCATGGATATGAACGCCTTGCCGTAGATGTCGGCGCCGCGTGCCGCGCGGCTGGTGTTGACCACCTGCATGTCGCTGGCTTTGAGGGCCAGGTTCAGCTTGGGCGACGAGAAGTTGCTGATGTCGGCCGTGCCGTTGAGACTCAGCGGATTGGCGTTGGTGCCGAATATCTCGAAGTTGTGGAAGGTGGCCAGGTTGTTGATCACGGGCACCGTGTCGGTGGAAATCCGGTAGTCGGTGGCCGTCATGGTGAGATAGACGGCGGCGGAGTCGAGCGCGAGCCAGCCGTTGAGGGTGGGGTTCTCATCGGTGCCGGCTATGTCGAGCGAGCCGTTGAGGGTGCCTTTCAGGCGTCCCATGGATGCCCCTAAGAAGGGATTGGCCACGCTGAGCGGGAGGCTTATCACCGACAGGTCGAGATTGAGCGGCGAGGTCATGGTGCTGTCGTTGAGGGCGCCGCGCAGCGTCACGGCCCGGTGGCCGTCGAAGAAGATGTCGGCCGTGGCGTTGAGCACGCCTCCAGCGCCTGTGGTCACGTCGGCATCGGCGTGTATCTGCGCCACGCGTTCGCCGCCGTAGAAGAAGTTGTTCAGGTCCACTGCGCCGCGGCCCGTGAGCTGCAGGTTGTCGTTGCGGTTGAGGCGAATGCTGGCGCTCACGTCGCCCTTTACCGGGGGCGCGAAGGGGTTGAGGGCAATCCAGTCCTGCACGTGTATGTCGCTCACGTTTATCACCAGGTCTTCCTGGTCGTGGCTGCCCTCGACGTGCTCGGTGTAGATGGCCAGGGCGCTTCCGGCACCCTGCATGTGCAGGTTCGCATCGATGTGCTTGTCGGCGAAGTGGTAGCTTATGAAGTTGCCGGCGTTCACGGTCCAGGGCTGGTAGCCGATGGTGGGATCGAGGGGCATCACGGATAGGGTGGCCAGGCTGTCGGCCATGGTGGCCTGCAGGCCTATGTCGTAGCCGGTCTTGCCCTCGATGTTGCGCTGCGTCACGCGCACACCGGCGATATTGTCGGTGGCTATGCCGCTGAGGGCCACGTGGGCGAAATCGTCGAGCGTGCCGGGGCGGTTGTCTACGCGCACATTAAAGAAGAGGTTGCTGCCGTACTGCGCCGCGTTGAGCCCCACGGTGTCGATGCGCATCGAGGGCGTGGCGATGCCCAGCACGCGGCCATTCATGGCCATGGTGCTGTCGTTGGAGAATGCGAGCGAGAGGCTGTCGATACCCGTTTTCGACGAGGCGAGGATGTCGTTGATGAAGTTGTTGGAGCCGCCGCGCGCATTCAGGTTCATGCGCGGGATGGCACGCTGCAGCCGCTCGGCGTCGAGCCGCTTCTGCTCCATCATCGCCGTCATTGCCGCCGAGATGCTGTCCGTGTGTGCCAGGAGCGTGTCCAGGTTGCAGTCAATGGTCAGGTCGGCCAGGAAGTCGCCGTTGGCGATGGTGGCTCCCACAAGAGAATCGGCACGGAAGGTGCCTTTCACGTCTTCCACGTTGTATTCGGCCGTGGCCGTGCGCATCTGCAGCATGTCCAGGTCGATATCGGCCGCGATGAAGCCGTTGGAGGGGCGGTAGCTGGCGTTGGCCAGCAGGCGGGTGTTGATGGTGGTCTCGTCGGTGGCGAATTTCAGGGCCTTGAGGTCGATACGGTCGGCGTCGGCAAACACCTTCCAGTTCATTACGTCGCCGGCCAGGTTTCCGCTGGCCGTGATGTGGGCCAGCATGTCGGGGTCGCCGGAGTGGAGGTCCACTGTGGCCATGCCGTTCTCCAGGGTGGCGTCGGCGGTGATGCCGGTGTAGGTGTGGCCGTCGTATTCGGCGGCGTCGATAGCGGCGTGGGCCGAAAGCGATGCTCGCGGCGACAAGAAGTCGAGCCCCTTGCCGGAGGCTTCCACGCGGCCGTCCACGCGTCCCACGCCCAGCAGCGGCATGAATGCGTTCACGGGGAATTGCCGTGCCACGGCTGTGGCCTGGTATTTCTCTGCGCGGCTGTTGAAATTGCCGTCCAGGGCCAGCGAGCCCTGGTGGGTCACGGCCTTGAGGTTGCCGCCCATGTTGTCGCCGTCCTTCATCCACACGCGCCCGTTGAGCGACATCGGCGGAATTTTCACGGTCTTCATGGTGCTTGCATCCAGGAAGTTGCGGGCTATGGGCGCGGCGTTGGCCACATAGCCGCGCAGCTGCACGTCGGCACCCATGCTCTCGGGCATCATGGGCCGTTCCACATATCCGTCGGCCGCCAGGTCGACGCATCCGTTCAGCCCCAGGTTGAGCCTGTTGATGTCGATGCGGCCCATAGTGCCGGATGCATCGGCGTCCAGGTCAATTCCGTGGTCGGGCAGTCCGGCCAGCCAGGGGGTGAAGTCCGGAAACATCAGGCGCAGGTCGGGCGTACCCAGGTTGCCTGCGGCTTCTACGGCAATGGGGAGCGAGAGGTCGGTGGCCATGTCGCCCATTCCCATGTAGTATTCGAAATCGAGTGCGGTCCAGGGCGTTACGAGGTTGAAGCTGTCGAGACGCAGCCCTACGGAGTCGACCAGCAGCGTGCCCCGGGTGTCGAGCTGCACGCCGCAGCGCTCGGTGCCGCGGGCGCGCAGGGGCACGCGCACCGTGGTGGCCCGGTTGTAGAAGTCGTGGACGGCCAGCTGCAGCGAGTCTACCACTATGTAGCTGAAATCCAGGCCCGGCAGTGGCGAGAGGCCGCGGGTGGTGTAGAGGCCGCGGGAGCGGTCGAAGCCTATGGTGTCGATGGCCACGGTCCAGGGGGCGGAAGTAGAGGAGGTTTCGGGCAGCGGGGGCAGCGAGGCCAGCGTGGCCGAGTCCGGCGCGATATACGACGCGGCAAGTCCTGTGCCCAGCAGCGAGCGCAGTCCTATGCTCTGGCTGCGCATGTCTATCATGCCGTCGAGCAGGGTGGCGTCGGCTATCGTGGTGCCCAGCGAGTCGATGGTGGGCAGCATCCGCATGGAGAATTGCAGGTCGTGCACCTTCACGCGCCCCAGCTTGACGCTCATGCTGGTTGTGTCAGAGGATTCTGTGGTCTCGGATGTGACATAGGAATTGAGCACCATGTCCACCCGGCCGCGGTCGAGGGAAGCATTGTCCACCTCGATGCCCATGGTGGAGAGCTTGACCGAAGCCGGATTCAAGGCCAGGCGGCCGGCACGCAGCGTCATGTACATGGCCGAGTCCGGAGCGCCCATGCGGTAGAAGCCGTCTTCAAGCACGGCATTGTCGATGCCCGCGCGGCCGGCCAGCAGGGGCAGCAGGGCCACATCGGCCCGCAGGCTGCGGGCGGCAATCATGGTGTCGCCTTTCTCCGTGATGCACAGGCCGCCCAGCTCCAGGCGCAGGGGCGGGCGCAACTTGAAGCTGTCGAGGCCGATGCGCACGTTGCCACTGCTCCCGAAGTGCTCCACGATGGCCTTGCGCAGCGTCTCCTGCGTCCATGGCGAGTAGAGGGAAACGACAACACCCGCCACGAGAAGCACCACGGCCGCCACGGCGAAAAACAATATCCGGAATATTTTCTTTACAACGTGCATAATGTGAGTCGAGGCCTTGTGTTGCCTGCTAAAGATTACAACCGCCCGGAGTGTTAATTGTTCATGTCGCGGTACAAATTGTCGCAGCCGTTTTCAAGCATGTCGAGCACCAGCTCGAAGCCTTCGGCGCCTTCATAGTAGGGGTCCGGCACGTGGTCGTAGCGCGTGCTCAGGTCTATCCACTCCGCCATGGGCACTATTTTCTCCTCGGCCTCCGTGGTGGGGGCCAGGCGATGCAGGTTGCGCTCGTTGGAGGCATCCATGGGTATTATGAGGTCGAAATCGTCGAAATCGCGCTCCGACACCTGGCGCGCACGGTGCGTAAGGTCGTAGCCGCGGCGCTGCGCGTGTACCCTCATGCGCCTGTCGGGCAGGTCGCCGATGTGATAGTCGCCCGTGCCGGCCGAGTCTATTACCCAGCGCGCGGTGTCGCCATGGGCGTCAACTATAGCCTGCATCACGCCGTTGGCGGCAGGCGAGCGGCAGATATTGCCCAGACACACGAATAGCACCCGCTTGACGGGCAGGTGGGCCATGCGGGCAGCCGCCCGCGATCTTTTGGAATTTTGGTCCATAGTGCTTAAAAACAGAACTGATGCAAAGTTAGCGAATCTGCACCTAATAAACAAATGTGCGGCTGCTTCCATGAAAAATCGCTATGTGCAGGCACCGGATAAGCCATCATGTAAATTTTCCTCTATGTTGCCATGCAAGGAAATTTGGTATTTTAACTAAATATTTAACACTTATG
>CAYUUN010000079.1:0-9792 GCA_964447895.1 uncultured Bacteroides sp.
CACGTATTACAGTAGACTAATTTCTTGTTGTTGTTATCCCGAACTCGCGTTATGAGGAAACAGTCTCGGTTCTTTACTATCCCAAGTATATAAGCAAAGAGCTGGCGTTTATGCTCCTCGGGAATTGTCTTTCTTCGGCCTTTGGTGGCGAACACTATGTGATGTAAACTGCAAGTTTTGCTCATGGCTTATTAATGTGGCGTTAGAGGCAGGGACACCCCCTCCGGGGCTGCCGCGCCCATGTCGCTCTCCCCCGGCGACCCGCCGGGGGTTAACCAGGGAACGGGCCTCCGGCCCGTGGTGCCGATGGGCGGCCGTCTTATAAAACTTATAAGTCTTATAAAGGGGTCAGGGGTCGATCCAGAAGGTGTAGTTGCGGGGGGAGATGGCGGTGTCGCCGGGTTTGTTGTAGGTGGTGCGGGCCTCGCGGTGCACGTCCACCTTCTTGCGCTTGCAGCCGTCGGCGGCGCGGGCCACGGTGGCGAAGCTCTTGGAGTCTTTGAGCAGCGGGGCCCAGTGGTCGGTGATGCGGTTGATGTTCAGGTTGTTGAGGTCGTCGAAGAGGCCTGCTATGGGTGCGAGGCGCTCCATGGCGTCGCGGCGCCACACGCTGTTGGCGTCGAGATAGGCCACGGCGTCGGCCAGGCTGGCCGCGGGCTGCGCGGGCGCTTCGGCGGCGGCCTGCGGGGCCGTCGCGGCCGGCGCCTCGGGGGCGGCTGTTGTCGCGGGCGCGGTGGCGGGCGCCTCGAGGGGCTCGGGGCTTGGGTCGCGGTGGCCCACTTTTTCGTCGCTGCCTCCGGCAAAGAGGCAGAATCCTATCACGATGCCCAGCACCAGCGACACGCCGGCGGTGATGAGCAGCTGGCGCAGGGTGAAGCCCCGGGCGGGAGCGTCGGCGGCAGGCGCGGGTGCGGGTGCAGCCTTGGGTGTAGCTTTTGGCGCGGGCTTTTGCACAGGGGCAGGCGCAGGGGTCGGCTCTGGCTCGGGCTCGGGCGCCGGTTGTGGTTGTGGTTCGGGCTCGGTTTCGGGCAGGAGCTCGGCGTCGACCAGCAGGGTGCCGGCCAGGGCCGTGCGCCGGGCGTCGTAGAGATTGTCGCCCAGGAAGTCGATGAGCTCCACGCCGGTGTCGCCGCCGTAGAGCTCCACGGCATAGTCGGCGCCGGCGGCCGACGCGCGCAGCACGGGCGCCTGGGGCCGGTCGGGATACTCCTTGGCGAAAAGCTCGCGCAGACGCGCCACATCCTCGCCCTTCATGGCCGGGGCGCTGATCTTGCGGGTGACCTCGCGCACCACGTGGTCGAGCTCGCGCGCCGTGATGGCCGAGACGGCCGGCACGAACACCGTGGCGGCCAGGTGGTCGAGCGGCTCGCTGGGAATGGTGCGCAGGATGGTGAGCAGCGTGCCCTCCGGGATGTAGCTCACGAGATAGACTATGATTTTCTCGGCGGGGTCGTAGTGCACGGCGGCGAGCGCGCGGCGCACGTCCACGACGTGGCGGGCCACCTCATCGGTGGCGTTGAAGCTCACGAGGCTTTTGTAGCCCCGCAGGCTCTTGGCTATATATAGTTGCAGCAGATTCATCTTCAATAGATTTAGTAGTTGTCGCCCGGGTGGGACCCGTCCGGCGTGTCCGACCTCCCCCCCCACCGGGTTCTGCCCGCAAATTTACGAAAATTCCCTAAATCTGCAAGATGCTCTATGGATGGGCTCATGCCGTATTTCCGTGCATAAGAAAAAATAGACAACGATAAAGTCCTGTAGGGACGCTCCATGGAGCGTCCGGCGGCGACCGTGGCTATCTATGGTGTGCAAATCGTTGGATATTAAAAAGTTACCCTATTCCTCTGCCGGACGCTCCATGGAGCGTCCCTACAGGATTACGCGTTTGATAATAGTAATTGTTACATTGTTGCTCCTATGCACCGGAAGAAAGGCTTGTGCCAATGGATGTCAAAAAAAAGCACAGCCCCGGCAAGAGGGATGCCGGGGCCGCGAAAAGGTGCGAAGATGCCTCAGAACACCAGGCCCACGGAGAAGCCCAGCGAGTGGCGCCAGGCGTTTGTGCGCGAGGTATTGGTGATGTAGTCGCCGCCCGGTGTGGAGGGCTCGTAGGCGCCGGTGCCCATCAGGCCGCGGAACTGGCTCGGGTAGTAGCCCACGCGCACGTTCACACCCAGATGGCGGCGGAACATCTGCCGCCAGCCCAGGCCCAGGGCGGCGTTGAAGCCGCTGCACAGGCTGGTGCTCCCGCTCTTTCCGGGCGCATAGCCCAGGCTGCCGAAGGCATAGAGGTTGTGCCACAGGCCGTCGAAGGGGCGCACGCGGGCCGTCACGGCTATGGGCAGATAGTTGGGCTCCGGCTCGTAGCCCAGAAACGAGAGCTCGAGACCCAGGCTCAGGCGGTGCGACAGCTCGTAGAAGGCGCCCAGCTGAATGCCGTTGCCGTACATGTTCACCTGCGAGTGTTTCACGGTGTAGCCGCCGGCGCTCTCGCTCAGTCCGAGCTGATACTGATAGCCCAGTTCAAAGCTCCATCGCGACTTGGGCGCTGTGTCTTGCGCTGCCGCAGCCATGGCCACGAGCAGTGCAAAAAGCATAACGATTTTTCTCATGATTCAGACATAAAAATTAGAGGTGATTGAGAATGTTTTCCGCTGCAAAATTATCTATTCCGATATTTCGCAGAAAATAATTTAGCGTTTTTTATTTCTCTTTTCGGTTCTTTAAAATGGTTGACTATCAACGCCATCATAAAGCGAAATTTTGTTAAACGACAGCCATGTGGAGGGCTCGCGCAGAGGCGCAGTGCCATGGTTGGTATTAAACAACATGGTTCACCATACGGTTGCAGCGCTTTTTTACTCGCCAACGAGGGGCGCCAACGCAGCCCCATGAGAGGGCCGCAGCGGCGTTAGCCGCGTTGGCTCCGCGTTTAGCGGGGCGCTAATGTTAGCCTGCCGCAAGCTCCGCGTTTAGCGGTGCGCAGCCGCAGGTCGCAAGCGCCCCCTCCACCTCGAAAAAGCTCCGCGTTTAGCGGGGCGCCTTGATGTCAGAGGTGGCACGTAGTTATGCGCCCAGCTGCTTAGACCTTTTTCGAGAATGCCCCCTCATGGGCCTGTTCTCCGCTAACGAATGTAAAACCCTTGCCGAAAAATTATATTTTTCGGCAAGGGACCCTTAGGTGCTATTTAACAAGGACGTTGAAATAATTTTTGGATACCTTATTGTTGGAGTTCAGCGTAGAACGGAAGTCTTTAATTTTGATATTCATCCGCGGTGAATAATCGGCAGCTTTAGCATCGCCAAAAAGCCACTGGCCGCGACCGTGATGTATGGTGTATTTCTTTAGGCGAGTGTTGTTTGTGGAGCTTATCTCAAGGTTTCCGTCATGGCCGCAACCGGAATAGGACTTGAAGAAAATGAATTTTTTGCGGTATGTCTCGGTCTTGAACGCCATATATTCGCCCACTCGTCCAACGCGGAAATAGCTTGTGTATTTGCCGTTCTTGACGCTGGCATTCACATATTCGATGAATTTACCATTGTACACGGGCTGCGGCTGGCCGGACACAAAATCGTCTTCGAGCTCAAATCTGTCATCGTAGTCATCGGGTTGAAGAACCTTATTCCCAACTACCACATAGCCCCTGAGATTGCCCGCGATATGCAAATCTTCACTCTTGAAAGGCAGCGAAGGAGTTACATCGTTAGTAGCAAGGCCATTAAAAAAGAAAACGTTTTCGTATTGTTCGAGATAGCGGTTAATCGAAGCCGTAAACGTGATGGAGTCCACGTCTTCATCGAAAATGGCCTCCAGCTGCTTGTCGGCTCTTGCCATGACCGAATACGCACCGTTAAAGCCAAGCGACTCGAAATAGGAAATACGCTCCAGTTCGCCCATTTTCTTGACCATAGTCAGGAAACGGCGATAGTCTTCTTCGGTTTTGAACACCAGCACGGAGTCTCCCTCGGCGCCATCTTCGACACTGCGGCCCTCGGTTGTGGAGAGGTAGTCCGACAGAAGCCCCACTTTCACTTCCGGCTGATTAACGCTTAGATCAGCGGAATCTTCGCTGCTGCAAGCTGCAAACATTGCAGCGAACATGCAACACAGCGAAATAAAAATAGTTTTTTTCATAAGAGTTAATATTGTGTTAGGGTTACGTTATATTCATTTCCTAATTGAGTCTCGATTATGACATCGATAACTTTATGCTCGCCGATTTCGAAGCTCGCCGTGAGCGCCGAAGAATCAAAAAATCGTACAAATTCAAAGTCAATGAGGGGCTCCGATACTACCACTCTACATATACCTTCTTCAATTGTAAAATCAATGGACAAATAATCTTCCTCATATGTGCAGGTTATTATTTGAGAGGATGGAGTCTTATGATGATGACCTTTCTTATTGCGTACAAGAACGGCATTTTGCTTATCGGCTCTCGCAGGTACGGGGTACGAGCAACACAAGAAAATAGCGGTAATGATTGTTAGTGTTCTAATGAGGTTCATGTTGAATGAATTTTTCGCTTGCAAAATTACTGGTGTTTCAGTTGTTTTCAAGCGAAAAAGGGGCATGTTTTTTGCCTCACCCGCCTTTGTAAACAATAGAGAATCAATGTGTTACAAATTGAGAGAAATGCTTTTTTCACTCATTTGTACAGATACTCGTAACGGCTTGAAGTGCAAGTCATTACGAATTAAGGCATAGTAGTGGAGATATATTGCAGATAATTAGGAGATTACTTGAGTTTCGATAAGTAGGTGTCTTTCCGCGGGCTATCCGACTCGGAGATTTTCTTCACAAGACGTGATTTTTTAAGATAGTAGTATTTGTATTTTATATCGCAAATCATGCACACTGCCCTTACTGAGAAACCGGCATATATCAGCATCAGGAAACGAATATCTTCGTTTTTAAGTAAGGGAAAGTCGGCACGCAGATTTTCCACAATATTATTGATGTATTTATTTACGGCGGCTTCAATTTCATCGAGCTGCTTGGGGTTGCGCAGATTTATAAGCTCTTTTTCAATATTGCGCAATATTATTTTTCTTGCCTGCTCGGAATCTCCGCTTTCAAAATATTCATTTGACAGAGTGTTTATAGTTTGCCACTGTTTTTTGAATAGAGACTCTACGATTTCGTGGTGGGAATTTCGCTCGGCCATTAAGCCTGCAAGACCCGACTCAAATTCAGCCTTTTTGGTTTTAAGTATCATTTTATAAATCACGTAGGAGCCCACTATCGTTAACGCCGCAATAATCACCAGGATAACGCACAAAACGCGCAGGGCCGAAGCCTCCCGTTGCTTTATCCGGGCTTTCTTCAAAAAATAATTGCTGCGGACTCCCATGGCTGATTCTCGCAACACTTCTTGAACTATAGCGCTTTGCATGTCTAATAAGGAATCTCCTAAGAGCGCAGATTCCTTGTATCTTTCTTGTTCTAAAAGATGCTTTAAACGCGCATAGTGGACTACGATGCTGTCGGATTTATTTATGGAAAGATTCAGAGCCTTAGAAAGGTCGGCCGCCTTTAGCGCTTCACTGTCATGAATATGACTTCTGTTGACGTAGTCCTCAAGGGTGAAGTCTTCTTCCGGAATCTGCGAAATTTTGCTTTTGGCAAGTTCTTTTTCTCCCATTGATATCAAAGGGAAAATTGACGACTGATTTGCATAAGACATCAGAGCAACTGAAATATCATCTAATTGCGCTATGCTATCCAATATATGTAGGCCTTCCTTGAGGCGACCCTGATTTGTGAAATCTATGGCCATATCACACAAGGAGTATCTGTGCAGCTCTGTCTTTCCTGCCGATTTATAGTGCTCTGCCGCCAGGCGGGAGTATGTTTCGGCTTCCGAATAGTTGTAGGTTTTTGATAGTATGAGCGATATCAGGCCTGCCGATTTTGCAATCCAATATTGGTCGTGAGTCTCATTCGCGAGGTCATGCGCCCGTGTTGCATGCAGCATGGCATCCTTATATTTGTTGTTTTCGAAATATAAAAAAGCAAGATAAAATAAAGAACGCACCTCATTATTTATGTGTGAGCTATGTCTGTAGTATTTAACGGCGCTTCGTATAAGAGAATCGCTTGAAATCGCGATGTCTCTTTTCATATCGGCTTCTGTCTTCAGCAATGCATAATAAGCGCGGTCGCCTTTATTTAGTTTGTCTACGTTGATTTTTTCAAGCACCATAGACGCAGAATCCGGCGAAATTTCAATTATTTCGTCGGCGGCTACCAGATTTTGATGTGCTTCGTTTGTGCAGGCGACGCATATCAGTGAGGAGGCGAGAATGATGTGAATCAGAGCACGCATATTTCTAATATTTTAATAAAAGTGGACAAATTTAGGTATTTGTTCTATTATAATTACTAAATTTGCAAAACATTATTGATAATTTTTTTATTATGGGAAAGTTTTTCTCCGATTTTAAAGAGTTTGCGATGCGCGGCAATGTCGTAGACATGGCTGTGGGTGTTGTAATTGGCGGCGCTTTCGGCGCAGTGGTCAGCTCGCTGGTGAGCCAGGTGATCATGCCTGCCGTGGGTCTTCTCACGGGCGGCGTGAACTTCAATGAGCTCAAGTGGGTGATCAAGGAGGCTGCTGTGGACGCTGCCGGCACCGAGCTGCCCGAGGTGGCCATAGGCTACGGCGCTTTCATCCAGTCGATTCTCGACTTCCTGATCATCGCCTTCTGCATCTTCGTGCTCATCCGCGTGATGATGAAGCTCAAGAAGAAGGAAGAGGCCGCCGAGGCTGCCGAAGAGCCCGCAGCTCCCACCCAGGAGCAGCTGCTCACGGAGATTCGCGACCTGCTCAAGGAGCGCGACTGATTGGACGCCCGGCGTGTGATATTTCTCGTGGGCATGCCTGCGTGTGGCAAGACCACACTGGCGCGTGCCCTCGAGGCTGCCGGCGTGGCCCGCACGCTCGACCTCGACGAGATGGTGGAGCGGCGCGCCGGCCGGAGCGTGGCGAGCCTGATGGCCGCCCGCGGCGAGGCCGAGTTCAGGCGCATGGAGGCCGAGGCCGTGGAGGCTGCTGCCGCCATGGCTGCCGGCAGCGGCCGGCTGCCGCTGGTGGTGAGCACCGGCGGGGGCGCGCCCTGCCACGGCCGCAACATGGACGTGATGCTGGCGGCCGGCACGGTGGTGTGGCTGCGGGCCTCGGTGGAGCGCTCGCTGCAGCGCCTCGTGGAGGCGCGAGGCACGCGCCCGGCGGCCGATCGCGCCATGGAGCAGGGGCGCCTGCGCGAGTGGTTTGAAGCGCTGCAGGAGGCCCGCGCGCCCCACTACAGCCGCGCCCACGCCGCGATGGACACCACCGAGCTCGACGACGCCCCCGCCGTGGCCGCTGCCGTGGAGCGCTTCCGCGCCCTGCTCCGGCTCGCCCCGCAGCACACGTAAAACGTAGCCGTAAGGCTTGACTAAGGAAAAACTCGCGTCGAGGCGCAGAGTTTATTTTATGGACACTTTTTCGTCTTTGCGCCTCAGCGCGAGTGTTTTTCCTTACATCGCCGCCGGCTCCCGGCTGCCCGCCACCAAAACAACACTTTAGAAGAGAAGAATATACACCGCAGATATGCCCGCACCTACACCGCTCGAAGAACTACTGGCCGTGGCCACCGCGGCCCGCTCAATATCCATAGGACTGCCCGCCGCCGAGAGCATGGCCGAGCGGCGCTTTCCGCTCACCCCGGAGGCCGCCGGCGCGCTGGTGGCCCGCGGCTTCAGGCTGCGGATGCAGGCGGGAGCCGCCACGGCCATCCACTATCCCGACACGGCCTACACGGCCCAGGGCGTGGAGATAGTGGAGCGGCGCGACGCCATGGCCTGCGACATAGTGCTGCACCTGCCGGCGCTCTCGGCCGCCGATGCGCGCATGCTGCGACGCGGCGCCATGGTGATGACGCTGTTCCACCCGGCGCGCCAGGATGCCGCGGCCCTGCGCATCCTGCTGGAGAAGCACGTGATAGCGCTGGCCCTGGACCTCGTGACCGACGAGGGCGGCCACCGGCCGTTCGCCGACATCCTGCACGAAATCGACGGCCGCGCGGCCATAGCGATGGCTTCGTCGCTGCTGGCCGACTCCGTGCACGGCAAGGGCATACTCCTTGGCGGCATCTCCGGCGTGGTGCCCTGCGAGGTCACCATCGTGGGGTCCGACCTGGCGGCGCGCGCCGCGGCGCGTTCGGCCCTGGGGCTGGGCGCCATGGTGCGCATGTTCGACAACGATGTCTACAGCCTGCGCGAGGCCGTGCAGGAGCTGGGCCCCGGCGTGGTGTCGTCGGCCCTGCACCCGCGGGTGCTGGCGGGCGCCCTGCGCTCGGCCGACATCGTGGTGGTGACCACCACGCGCCCGGCCACGGTGCTCGACGCCGATGCCGTGGCGGCCATGAAGCGCGGCGTGGTGTGCTTCGACATCACCGACGGCACCTCCCCGGCCATCCCCTCGCTGCCGCGCGTGGACCTGGCCATGGCCAGCCCGGCCGACACCGCGCCGGACTGCCCCATGCGCCTTTGCTACGTGAACGCCGGCAACGCCGTGGCCCGCACGGCGGCCATGGCCCTGAGCAACACCGTGCTGATGATGCTGGCCGACATCATCACCTGCGACGGCGCCGCCAACGCCCTGCGCCTAAAGCCGGGCCTGCGCGCCGCGGCCTACACCTTCCTGGGCAAGCCCGTGAACGAGCGCGTGGCGCGCATCCTGGGCATGCGCAGCGTGGATATCAACATTTTCCTGCAACTGTCATGAGTGCGCCATCGAGAGCTCGCCGCTACTATGTGGTGTGGGAAGGCCGCGCCCCGGGTGTCTACGACAGCTGGGAGGAATGCGAGGAGCAGGTGAATGGCTATCCCGGAGCACGCTACAAGGCGTTCGCGTCGCCCGACGATGCCGTGGCGGCCTTCCGCCGCGGCCCCGGCAGCGACCTCGACATCTTCCGCAGCATAGCGGCGCGCCGCGCCGAGAGCATCAACTACGAGGCTTTCCCGGAAATACGGCTCGACGCGCTGGCCGTGGACGGCGCGTGCTCGCGCAACCCGGGCCCCATGGAGTATCGCGGCGTGTGGGTGAGCTCCGGCCAGGAGCTTTTCCGCGTGGGGCCGCTTGCCGAGGGCACCAACAACATAGGCGAATACCTGGCCATAATCCACGCGGCGGCGCTGCTGGAGCGCATGGGGCTGCCGGCCACGCCCATCTATTCCGACTCGCGCACGGCGCAGGCCTGGATACGCGCCCGCCACTCGCGCACCACGGTGCGCCGCACGGCCACCAACGGCCGCCTGATGGACATCCTGGACCGCGCCAACGCCTGGATAGCCACCCACACCATCACCAATCCCATCCTGAAATGGGACACCGACCGCTGGGGCGAAATCCCCGCCGACTTCGGCCGAAAGTCCTGAACGTTCGCCCCGAGTGCATAAGATACAGAAGGACAGAAACCTCAAAAGAAACAAAAAAATAATTTTTTTGGTGGGGCTCGCGCAGAGTCGTAGAGCGGAATTGTAAGTAGTTGAAAATCAACAGCAGGGGAGGGCGCTTTTTAAAAGCGCCCTCCCCTACGCATGGCTATAATAGCTATAGTAGCTATAGTAGCTATCATAGCTATCATAGCTATCATAGCTATAAAACTACACGTCTCCCGCGGATATGAACAGCGCCTTTGGCGAGTTTTCCCCAAAAAATATATTTTTTTGTTTCTTATGCCCTTTCTGTCCTTCTATGTTGCCATGCAAGGAAATTTGGTATTTTAACTAAATATTTAACA
>CAYUUN010000080.1:0-9450 GCA_964447895.1 uncultured Bacteroides sp.
TAAGTGTTAAATATTTAGTTAAAATACCAAATTTCCTTGCATGGCAACATAGAAGACAAAAGCTTAAAGATACAAAAAGACAAAAAGGGCAGAAGAAACAAAAAAATATTTTTAAGGGTGGCTTCTCGGAATATACCCCGATAGGGCATTGCCCTAAATCATAAAGGAAAGAGAACGAGCCGCCCGTCTGATGGCAGGGCCGGAGGCCCTCCCTTTGGTTAACCCCCGGCGGGTCGCCGGGGGTAGCAGTATCAACCCATACAGCCCTGGAAGGGCTGTCCTGCCGGCCATTGAGGATGGGATACCCCCTCCGGGGCTGATTATCTTGGTTTTACCTACCCCGTGCGGCCCGCACGGGGTTAACCATCGGGCGGACCTCCGGCCCGCTCCATTATAGCGTCGCACCCTGTTTGTTCTATAGTAGGCGCAGAGAGATATTTAAAGCGCTGCAAATCAGCAGCAGGGATGCATTTCAAAGCGCCACACTCACCTGGCCCGTCCGGCTGGGATATATGTGCTTGAGCTGCGCACGCTCGGCCGGATGCAGTAGCCGGAAATGTAATATTTTTTGTCGGTTAATCCTTGTAATTCAGAAATTTGTTGTATCTTTGTAATATATAAAGCAAAAAGGAGATATACGTATGGCAAGACCTATCAAAGAAACCCCGGTACTGAAAGGGAGAGATGCGGTAAGATTTGCCGAAAGAACAGCAAATCCCGCTCCTGTCAGCCAATCCGAAAAAGATGCGGCTCGCAAGGCTTATGAAGCCTTTAAGGCTATAAGCACCTTCCAGATGTAATATGGATTTTAGCAATTTCACATTCCGGCAGATTGAAGCCGATACGGAAATAAAGTCGTTTGATTGCGGCGATGCCGACTTAAACGACTTTCTTTTTAGCGACGCTAAGAATTATCTTCGCGCTATGATGGCTTTAACATATCTTCTTGAAGATAATTCGGAATGTAAGACAGTTGCATATTACAGCCTGTTAAATGATAAAATTGTTTTTGACCCCGACGAAAAACGATTTTGGAATAGACTCAACCGCAGGATTGTCAACTCCAAGCGTCGCAAGGAATACCCTGCTGTAAAAATTGGTCGCCTTGCTGTTTCAAAGGATTATTCAGGTAATCATATTGGCGAGGCTATTTTGTTGCAAGTAAAACACATGTTCGCCACCATGCGCCGCAGTGCCTGTCGGTTTATTACCGTTGATGCCTATGCCGCTGCTGTTCCGTTCTACGAAAAATGCGGTTTTATGTTTTTGTCCGAAAAAGATAAGAACTCAAAAACTCGTGCCATGTATTTCGATTTAATAAACTTCGTGGATTAGTGTAAATATTTAGCGCGTCACAATTTTGCTAACCTCGCGCAGGGGCGCAGAGAGATATTTAAAGCGCTGCAAATCGGCAGCAGGGGTGCTTTTCAAAGCGCCCACCCGGTCAAAGGCAAGATACAGAAGGACAAAGCCCCTAAGATAAAATTGAGGGGGAGGGGCTTCCTTTTGTTTCTTTTGTCTTTTTTTGTGTTTTTGTATCTCTGTGATGGGCGTGGCGGGGGAGGTCAGGGGCGGTGGAGGGAGATGCCGTCGAGGCGGAGGCGGCCGGCGGCGATGAGGCGGCGGGCGGCCTCGGCGGCGGCAGGGGCGCACGCGGGCCAGCGCCGCGCGATTTCCGAGACGCGCAGGCCGCCGGGGGCGCCGGCGGCTTCGAGTATCTGCTCGGGCAGGCCCTCGGGCACATGCTCGGCGGCGCTGCGGCACACGTCGCAGGTGCCGCACGGCGCGGCGTCGGACTGCCCGAAGTAGTCGAGCATGATGCGCACGCGGCAGTCGGCCGTGGTGGTGACGAAGTGAATCATGGCCTCGACGCGCTCCTCGGCACGCTCGCGGCGCAGGTCGTAGATCTCGCGGGACATCACTATCTGCTCGCGGGGCACGCGGCGGTAGGGGAAATACACGTAGGGGGTGAGGCGCCGCGGCACATAGTGGAGCACGTGCATGCGGCTCAGCAGCAGCATCTGCTCGTAGAAGGCGTTCTGCGTGACGCCCGCGGCGGCCGCCAGGCGTGCCTCGTCGATGGGCACATAGTCGGCGAAGATGCCGCCGTAGGTGCGCAGCAGGGCCATGAGCACGCGCTCTGTCACGGGCTCGAGCCGCAGGTTGTAGAACTCGTCGCGGCGCACGGTGGCCACCACGCGCGCCTGCATGGCGGCATCGTCGCTGTAGTCGATATAGCCGGCGCGCGACAGCAGGTGCAGGGCGCTGCGCGTGGGGCGCTCCGGCAGGTCGCGCGCGGCGCAGAAGGCCGCTGGGTCGAGGTCGTAGACCTGCTCGAAGCCGTCGCCCATGCCTATGTCGAGGTGCACGCACAGTTCGTCGTAGACCCGCGCTATGAAGTCTTTGGGCGGAAATTCCTCGGCCACGCGCCGGCGCAGGGTGGCGGGGTCGGCGGGCC
The DNA here is from genome assembly GCA_964447895.1 of uncultured Bacteroides sp. Lineage (GTDB taxonomy): Bacteria > Bacteroidota > Bacteroidia > Bacteroidales > Muribaculaceae > CAG-873. The sequence goes on from CAYUUN010000080.1 coordinate 2,459, forward strand.
CCAGGAGCACCACGGCGTAGGACGGCAGCCCGTCGCGGCCAGCGCGGCCGGCCTCCTGATAGTATTCTTCGAGTGTCGAGGGCAGGTCGTAGTGCACCACCAGGCGCACGTCGGGCTTGTCGATGCCCATGCCGAAGGCGTTGGTGGCCACGATCACGCGCGTGCGTCCCTGGCGCCAGGCGTCCTGCCGCTCGGTCTTGAGTTTCGGGTCGAGGCCGGCGTGGTAGTAGTCGGCATCGATGCCCTCGCTGCTGAGAAGGGCCGCGAGCTCCACGCAGCGGCGCCGCGAGCGCACGTAGACGATGGCCGTGCCCGTGGTGTTGGCCAGCACGTGCAGCAGCTGCTGCTCCTTGTGGGGCGTGCGGCGCACGATGAAACTGATGTTGCTCCGGGCGAAGCTCAGGCTGTGCACGCGCGGCACGTGCATGTGCAGCTTGTCGGCGATGTCGGTCACCACCTCGGGCGTGGCCGACGCCGTGAGGGCCAGCACGGGCGCCTCCGGAAAGATGTCGCGCACCTGCGCGATGTGCAGATAGGAGGGGCGGAAGTCGTAGCCCCACTGCGAGATGCAGTGGGCTTCGTCGACCACGATGAGGCTCACATCCCAGCCGCGCAGCTCGTCGAGAAAATTCTTGCGGCGCAGCTTCTCCGGGGCGAGATATACGATGCGGGCGCGCCCCAGGCGCACGCGGTCGGCGGCGTAGCGGGCCTCGCGGCGCGTCATGCCGGAGTGGAGGCACGCGGCGCTTATGCCGCGGGCGGCCAGGTTGTCGACCTGGTCTTTCATCAGCGAAATCAGGGGGGTGACCACGATGGTGACGCCCGGCAGCATCAGCGCCGGCACCTGGAAGGTGATGCTCTTGCCGCCGCCGGTGGGCAGCAGGCCTATGGTGTCGTGGCCGGCGAGCACGTCGTCGACTATTTCGCGCTGCATGGGGCGGAAGCTGTCGTAGCCCCAGTAGCGGGCCAGGGTGGAGAGAGGCATGGCCGGGGGGGTTAGACCTGGGTGTGGATCTGCTTCACCAGCAGCTGCAGCGACGATGTGGCGTTGCGGTGCTTGTTTTCCTCGATGGTGTAGCAGATGTTGAAGGGCTGGCCGGAGTGGATGTGCTTGAAATAGGGCGCCATGTTGAAGGCGATGGCGTTGATCACCTTGCCGCTGGTGTCGTCCACGAGCTCCAGCTTGATGTGCTCCAGGTTCTTGCCCACGAGCTTGCTGGTGCCGAAGTCCTTGACGCGCATGGTGCAGAAGGTGGGCTTCTGGTTGCCGGGCCCGAAGGGGTTGAACAGCCTGAGCGTCGACACGAATTCGGGCGTTATCTGCGAGAAGTTGATGATGGCGTCGATATTCACCTGCGGCGTCATCTGCTCGGGCAGGATGTTGGCCGCCACGTATTCCTCGAAGCGGCGCGAGAACTCGTCGATGTTCTCCACCTTCATCGAGAGGCCCACGGCATAGGCGTGGCCGCCGAAGTTTTCGAGCAGGTCGCGCGTGGAGTCGACGGCCTTGTACACGTCGAAGCCCTGCACCGAGCGCGACGAGCCCGTGGCCAGGCCGTTGGCCAGCGTGAGCACCACGGCGGGCTTGTAGTAGAGCTCGGTGAGGCGCGAGGCCACGATGCCTATGATGCCCTTGTGCCAGTGCTTGTTGTAGATCACTATCGACTTTTTGGGCGAGTACATCTCGCCTCGCTCGCGCAGGATGGCGTTGGCCTCGTCGGTCACCTGCTTGTCCAGCTCCTTGCGGTCTTTGTTGTACTGGTCGATGGCCACGGCCAGCTCGGCGGCGTCCTTGGCGTTGCGTGCCACGAGCAGCTCCACGGCCTCGCGTCCGCTCTGCATGCGGCCGGAGGCGTTGATGCGCGGCCCTATCTTGAATATCACGTCGCTGATGGTGATTTCCTTGCCGCCCAGGCCGCAGGTGCGGATGATGGCCCGCAGGCCCATGTTCGGGTTGCTGTTGAGGCGCTTGAGGCCGGCGTAGGCCATCACGCGGTTTTCGTCCACCATGGGCACGATGTCGGCCGCGATGCTCACGGCCACCAGGTCGAGCATGGCCTCGAGCTCGGCGGTGCCTATGCCGTTGCTGATGCTGAAGGCCTGCATGAACTTGTAGCCCACGCCGCAGCCGCTCAGGTGGGGGCAGGGATAGGTCGAGCCCTCGAGCTTGGGGTTGAGGATGGCCACGGCGGGCGGCAGCTCGTCGTCGGGCACGTGGTGGTCGCAGATGATGAAGTCGATGCCCAGCGATGCCGCATAGGCTATCTCGTCGTTGGCCTTGATGCCGCAGTCGAGAATTATTATGAGTTTCACACCCTGCTCGGCGGCGATGTCGATGGTGCGCCGCGAGATGCCGTAGCCCTCGTCGTAGCGTGTGGGAATGTAGTAGTCGATTTCGGAGTAGTAGTTCTGCAGATAGCGGTACACGAGGGCCACGGCCGTGGTGCCGTCCACGTCGTAGTCGCCGTACACCATTATGCGCTCCTTGGCGCCCATGGCGCGGTTCAGGCGGTCGACGGCCTTGTCCATGTCGGGCATCAGGAAGGGGTCGTGAAGGTCGCGCAGCGAGGGGTGGAAGAATTTTTCAGCCTCGGCCACGGAGCGTATGCCGCGCTGCACCAGCAGCTCGCTCACGGGCGACACCGCCGCGAAGCGCCGCGCCAGTTCGGCCTCGAGTTTCTGCTCTTCGGTGGTCAGAGGCAGGTAGTTCCACTTGCTTATTGTCATGTCTGATAGTTCTGCCGGTTCGTGATTAGAAATGTACGCCCAGCCCCACGCTGGCATAGTGGATGTGGGGCAGGAAGTGGGTCTCGCCGTCGCCGTAGGCCACGTCGCCGCGCTGCACGTAGGTGTAGCCCAGCGACAGGAACGAGGCAAACTTGCGGCCCGTGGCCAGGTTGATGCCCGCGCCGCAGTAGCCGTAGAGGCCCGATTTGTGAACGTCGCCGGGGAAGGTATTGTTCGCCACGCCCATGCGCGTGTCCAGGAAAACCAGGCGCCGGCGCGACGAGCTGAAATCGGTGCGGAAGGCCAGGAACACGGGATAGGTGCGGCACGAGTTCGACACCATCATCTGGGCGCCGGCTCCCACGCCCAGCATCTTTATCCACTTGTGGCGCAGGCCGGCCACGCCCGAAAAGTCGATGGTCGACATGTTCTGGCCGCTCATGTCGATGCTGCCGCCTATCTGCACGCCCCAGCTGAAGGTGCAGCGGCGCAGCATCTCGGCCGTGGCCGCAGGCTTGCTTTTCTGGGCGGCGGCCCGCTGCGGCAGCGCGGCGGCGAGAATCACCACGACGATGGCCAGGATGGCGGCGGCGCGTTTCATAGGGCAGCCGGCTTGTGCAGTTCCACACATGCCCAGTCGTCGCGCGAGCTACGCCCCGCGGGCTCCAGGCCGGCCTCGCGTGCCGCGGCCTCCACCATGTCGCAGTCGGCCATGTAGAAGCCGCTCAGCAGCAGCGTGGCGCCCGGACGCATGGCCGCGGCATAGCGGGCCACGTCGGCCAGTATCACATTGCGGTTGATGTTGGCCACCACCACGTGGGCCGGGGCCAGCGCCTCCAGCAGCGAAGCGTCGCCGCGCAGCATCGCAATCTCCGGATGGCCGTTGAGGCGTATGTTCTCGCAGGCGTTTTCCCAGGCGAAGCTGTCGATCTCGATACCCGCGACGGGCACAGCGCCGCGCATCGCGGCCAGCAGGGCCAGGATGCCCGTGCCGGTGCCCACGTCTATCAGGGACCTGCCCTCCAGCTCCATGTCGAGCAGGCGCGTCAGAATCAGCGACGTGGTGGCATGATGGCCCGTGCCGAAGGCCATCTTCGGGTCTATCACTATATCGTATTGCGCCGCGGGCACATCGGTGTGGAAACTGCTGTGCACCACACAGCGCTCGCCCACCACTATGGGCTTGAAATAGTTGCGCTCCCACTCGGCGTTCCAGTCGCGGCCTTCCACAAACTCGGCCGCGGCCGTCACCACGGCGTCGAAGGGGAAATCGGCCAGCACGGCGCGCACGGCATCGTCGCTGTAGGCCGCCGCCGGCACATAGGCCGTGAGGCCGCTCTCGTCGGGCACGAAGCTCTCGTAGCCGGCCTCGCCCAGCATGTAGGCAAGCACATCGGTAGCGTCGGCGGAGCAGGGCTCAACGTCCAGGCGCAAGGCGTAATAGTCGTTCATGCTACAAAATTACATAAAAAAAACGACTTTTCCGAGTCCCGCACCCATTCAGCGAATCGATTGTAGAGTAGAAAAATCGCCCGGAGGCACCGAGCTGTTATTTACTAACCTGAAAGCCAGGCGATAAGCTGTATCAGGGACGCGGTGAGGCCTGAGGAATGGTTATAGAACAACCTTTCGCGGAAGCCACGTGCACGGCTCCCGCGTAGCGGTGCCCACGCTAACGCCGCAGGCATAATGCAATGCCAATACGCTGAATAGTTGCCGAATCCCGCGGCCATCCTGCCCCCGCCATCCATCGATTCCTTTGGATTTTATCCAAAAACAGCCCATTATTCCTTTGGATTTTATCCAAATTACGCCATTTATTCCTTTGGATTTTTTTCGCGCCAAGGCGTAGAGCGTTTGTAATTAGCTATATGCCAGCAGGAAGGGAGTGTCGGAGATACGCTAAAATAGGGCGAGCGCTACCAGGCATGAAGATAGGCAAAGAACAAGCTGGCGCGCAACCGAGGGGGGGGGAGGGGTGGCCGGAACCTATGGCTGCGCACCGCTAAACGCGGCACTTGCCATAGGCTAACATCGGCGCGCCGCTAAACGCGGCGCCAACGCAGCTAACGCCGCTGGCCATCCGGGGCCGGCCTGGCGGGGCGTCCATGATGGGGTGGACGCTTTTCAAAGCGTCCCTACCGCATTGTTTAACAACGCCTTAATTTTCTCTGCGCCTACTATAGAACAAATACGCGGGGATGCCCGGGAGAGCGGGCCGGAGGTCCGCCCGCTTGTTAACCCCGTGCGGGCCGCACGGGGTATGGGCAAACCACGCGGCAGCCCCGGAGGGGGTGTCCCCACCTCAATGTCCGGCAGGACAGCCCTTCCAGGGCTGTATCTGTTGATATTGCTGCCCCCGGCGACCCGCCGGGGGTTAACCAAAGGGAGGGCCTCCGGCCCTGCCATCAGACGGGCGGCCCGTTCTCTTTCCTTTATGATTTAGGGCAATGCCCTATCGGGGTACTCTGCGCGAGTTTTCTCCTTACGACTTTGCATAGCTGAAGAGTTTATCTTTAGCAATAGCCGGGGCGGGGCGGTTATTTGCCGCGGATGGTGCGGACGAGGCCGAGCACGCGGCGGCCCAGCTGCCAGGCGAGCACGGCGGAGTTGGCGTAGCCTATCGTGGAGAAGATCTGGCGCATGCCGCGCCAGCTGCGGGTGATGGGGTTGCCACTGCGCAGGTCGGCCCACTGCTGCCCGAGCTTGATGCGCTCGGCCGCGAGGCGGGCGGTGTTGCGGGCGCGCATGTAGCGCATTTCGTCGAGTGTGTAGCCCTGCCAGGGTTTATTGTCGGTGGGTGTCATCTTCTGCTGCGGGATTAGGGGTGGTGGTGGAGGGGTCGTCGGGGTCGTCGAGGATGAGGCGGCTCACAAGGCGCGCGATGGGGTCGGTGATGAGGCGGCGGCGCATGGCCACGATCACGATGAGCAGCACGGCATAGAAGCCGGCCACGATGAAGTAGGCGCCGTGGGGCGTGAGGCTCGACAGCAGGCGGGCGGCGCCTATGCTCACGAAGAGGAGCACGGCGGTGACCAGGATGGTGGCGATGCCGCCCAGGGCTATGGCCGACATCAGCAGTGTGAGCCGCTCGGCGGCCGAGAGGCGCACGTTGTCGAGCGTGCCGCGGGCTATGCCCCACAGCGTGGCGAGCACTTGCCTGACGGAGGCTTCTGTTTCGGTGTATTTGTCGCTCATGTGATGATAGCTTGAGGTGGTGGTGGGTTGTGGCGGGCGCTGTCCCCGCGCCCGGGGGTGATAAGTAAGGGCAGCCGCCGAGTGAATCGGTCGACTGCCCGGCTTGAGGCCTCGTCCTTGCGGACTGTGCCTACGGAGAGAGAGAGAATGAGAAAAATTTTGTGCGTTCAGTTCCCGGCCGGCGGGTACAGGCCCCGACGCCTCAGGGCCTCCTTTATCTTGTTGCGCACCACCCAGCCGGGCGCTGTGGTGAACAGGGCCACCACGGCTGCGCCGGCTATGGCGCCCACGGCGAATGTGCGCTTGCGGTTCATTTCTTTACGCTTTCGATTTCAGCGGCAATCTGCTCGGCGATTTCTTCGGCTGCGCCGGTCTCGAAGGGGCAGTATTTGTCGATTATTTTCTTGATGTCGCGACGGGTGCGCTTGCCCGACTGGGGGGCGAGAAGAAGAGCTGTGGCTGCGCCTGCGAGGGCTGCGCCTGCAACGGCGAGGATTACGCTGGTAGTTTTCATAATTGAAGGGTTTTTATTGTTTTACTTTGTTTTTCGTTATGTTTACTATCAAAACATCCTCGCTGCGGGTTTTGTTCACGAAGAACAGCTATTCAGGCACAGGCCTTTCTTCCGGTGCATAGGAGCAACTATGTAAAAATTACTATTATCAAACGCGTAATCCTGCCGGACGCTCCATGGGGCGTCCGGCACGGTAACAGGGTAACTTTTTAATATCCAACGATTTGTGCACCATAGATAGCCACGGTCGCCGCCGGACGCTCCATGGAGCGTCCCTACAGGACTTTGTCGTTGTTCGACGAGCTCGGTAATTTTATTGTGGCGGCACTCGCGCCAAAGGCGCAGAGTCTGGTAGACAAGTGGTGAGCTGCGCCGAACGGGCGATGTCGTCGCATAAATCCGGGTGAGAAAACGGCGCATCTCCGAAGCGCAAGACAACCTTTTCAGAGTGACACCTCAGGCCTCGCAGTGCGTACAACCGTCCGCGGTTGCAGGTGAGGGTCAAAAGATAGCCGTCCAGGTTTTGGGCGGCTATTTTTGGGCTGGCTTCCAG
>CAYUUN010000081.1:0-9361 GCA_964447895.1 uncultured Bacteroides sp.
TGAGGGTCTTGATCCAGTAGTCGGGTATGCCCATGGCCATGCGGTAGTCGAAACCTATGCCGCCGTCGGCGATGGGCGTGGCCAGCCCGGGCATTCCGCTCATTTCCTCGGCTATGGTGATGGCGTGGGGGTCGATGTCGTGTATCAGCTTGTTGGCCAGCGTCAGATAGGTGATGGCGTTGGTGTCCTGGGCGCCGTTGTAATAGTCTTCGTAGCCGCCGAAGGCCTGCCCGAGGCCGTGGTTGTAGTAGAGCATCGAGGTGACGCCGTCGAAGCGGAAACCGTCGAAGCGGAACTCGTCCATCCAGTACTTGCAGTTGCTCAGCAGGAAGTGGAGCACCTCGTTCTTGCCGTAGTCGAAGCACAGCGAGTCCCATGCCGGATGCTCGCGGCGGTCGCCCTCGTAGAAGTAGAGCGAGGGGTTGCCGTCGAGGCGTCCCAGGCCTTCGTTTTCGTTCTTCACGGCGTGGCTGTGCACGATGTCCATGATCACGGCGATGCCGGCGTCGTGGGCGTCGTCGATGAGCGCCTTCAGCTGCTCCGGGGTGCCGAAGCGGCTGGAGGGCGCGAAGAAGTTGCTCACGTGGTAGCCGAACGACCCGTAGTAGGGGTGCTCCTGGATGGCCATTATCTGTATGGCGTTGTAGCCGTCGGCCGCGATTCGGGGCAGCACGTTCTGGCGGAAATCGTCGTAGGACGCCACGCCCTCGGTCTCCATCGACATGCCTATATGGCATTCATAGATGAGGAGCGGGCGCGTGTCGGGCACGAAGCGTTTTTTGTGCCGCCACTGATAGGGCTCGTCGGGCGCCCACACCTGGGCCGAGAAGATGGCCGTGTCGGGGTCCTGCACCACGCGGGTGGCATAGGCGGGGATGCGCTCGCCCCGGCCGCCGGGCCAGTAGACCATCATCTTGTAGAGCTGGCCGTGGGCAATGGCATCGGCGGGAAGATGAAGCTCCCACACGCCGAAGTCGTTGATGCGCTGTGCCTCGTAGCGCACCTGCTCCTGCCATCCGGAAAAGTCGCCGGTGAGCACCACGCGGGTGGCACCGGGCGCCCACTCGCGGAACACCCACGAGCCGTCCGGCTCGCGGTGGAGCCCGAAATAGCGGTGGGCGTTGGCGAATTCGGAAAGCGACGCCGCCTCGCCCGTGAGCTCGGCCTCTTTGCGCAGGGCGTCGGCATGGCGCCCCTCGATAGCTTCGGCGAAGGGCATCAGCCAGGGATCGTTGCGCAGGATGGGCAGCAGTTTCTTACGGGGAGCACGCTTGGCGGCCGGCTTGGCGCCTTTCGCGGCAGTCTTTTTTGCGGGGGCTTTTGGCTTTGTGGTCATCCGTTACATTATTTTAATGGCAAAGATAAGACATTATTGCTCAAAGTCCAAATTTTTCGTTATCGACTCTACGGCGCGGTGGTAGGCCTCGAGGGTGCGGGCCTTGCGCAGGGCCTTGGCGTTGCGGTGGCCTATCTCGCTCTCGCTGAAGTGCCAGAACGGCTGCATGGCCGAGAGCAACTGCGCATCTCCGCACAGGCGCGCGGCCCTGGCATCGTAGACCAAGCGGTGCATCTGCAGGAGGCATTCCACGCGGCGCGCGAGAGGCCATTCGCACCCTTCCGCCCACTCGGCGGCCAGCGAGGGGCGCCCGAGCAGACCGCGGCCTATCATCACGCCCGCGGCTCCGCGGGGCAGTTCAGCCGGCGCCAAGATGTCGCCGTTGAAATACATCGGCATGGGGAGCGCGGCCGCCACCGCCTCAAACGTGGCGACGTCGACCGAACCGCGGTACAGCATGCGCGCCGTGCGGGCATGCACGACCACGTGTTCCAGCCGCATCCGTGCTATTTCTGCCGCCACTCCGCGCCATTCGTCGGAGCTTTCCACGCCCGGGCGCATCTTCAGCGAGAAACTTATTTCGGGATAGCTTTCTATGGCAGCGCCCACTTCACGCATCAGTCCGGGGTTTCTCACCACGGCCGCCCCGCGCCCCTTGTGCAGCTGGGGAGGGTGGGGGCATCCGCAGTTCAGGTCGATACGGCGGTGTCCTGCACCGGCCAGAGTATCAATCAGCGAGTGGAGCTCGCCTGCGTTGCCGAAAATGATCTGCGGGGTGGTGCGGGGCTCGTCCGGCCAGGTGTCGCGCAGGTCGCGCGCCCGCGGCTGGCCACCCTCTATGCGCACGAAGGGGGTGAAGTACTGCGCCACCGTGCCCGGGAAGAGCGTGCGGTGGGCGGCTCGCCAGGCGGCATCGGTGTAGCCCTGAAGAGGAGCGGCCAATATTTTGGGTGCGTCAGTCATTCGAGTGCAAAAATAAGACTTTTTTATTTCCCGCAGCATGCTTTTACCCACTTTTGAGTATTGCGCGATAGTGCTGCATCGAACCGCAGGGCTTGCCGCCTTATATTATAATGTGCGGATGCCGTGCGGGTTTTACCGATTTTAGAGTATTGTGCAAGCGCTTGGGCAACAGTAATTTTGCAGCCGTAAAAAATCTTTTGCAATGATGAAAAAGTGTCTGAAACTATTAACCTTCTGTTGCGCTGCTACGGCCTGGACTGCATCGGCCACCGAGCCTGCTGCCATATTCACCCGCGACGACAGCGTGGCGCTGGCCGCGGCCAAGAAAAACATTTCGGCCTGGCAGCGGCTGCACGTGGGAGGCTACGGCGAGGTGGCCCTCACGCGCAATTTCTATAGCGACAACTATCTGCGCTACACAGCCCCGGATCGCTACGCCGGCGAGAGCCACGGCCGCTTCGACCTGCCGCATGTGGTGATATACCTGGGCTACGACTTCGGCTATGGCTGGTCGATGGCCACCGAAATAGAATTTGAGCACGGGGGCACGGAGAGCGCCGTGGAGATAGAGACCGAGGAGGCCGGCGAGTATGAGACCGAGGTGGAGCGCGGCGGCGAGGTGGCTCTGGAGCAGTTCTACCTCCAGAAGGAGTTTCTGCCGCAGCTGCGTCTGCGGGTGGGCATGCAGGTGGTGCCGGTGGGTGCCACAAACGCCCGGCACGAGCCCAACCAGTTCTTCGGCGTCTATCGTCCGGAGGGCGAAAACACCATCATGCCGTGCACGTGGCACGAGGTGGCCGTGTCGCTCAGCGGCCGCGCCGGCCGCTGGAATTATATGGCAATGTTTCTGCCCGGACTGGATTCGGAGCGCTTCGGCAACCAGTCGTGGATTCACGACGGCTCGGCATCGCCCTTCGAGTTCAAGATTGCCAACAACTACGCCTTCGCGGCCCGCGCGGAATACACCGGCGTGCGGGGCCTGCGCGTGGGCGTGAGCGGATATGTGGGCAATTCGTTCCGCAACACGCTCTATCCCACCTCGTCGGAGAAGAACGACGGCGTGCGGGGCACCGTGAGCATCCTCTCGGCCGATTTCCGCTACGAGGGCCACAACTGGCTCGCGCGCGGCAGTGCCGACTGGGGCCACCTGAGCGACGCGGCCCACATCAGCAAGTTCAACATCTCGATGTCGAAGAATTCCACCTCGAACCGCCAGGAGGTAGCGTCGGACGCCGTGGCGGCCGGCATAGAGGCCGGCTACGACTTTTTCGGCCTGATTCCCGGAATGAACCGCAGGCATCAGAAGCTATATGTGTTCGGCCGCTACGACTACTACGACTCGATGGCCCGGATGCAGGGCTCTACGCCGCTCGAGTGGTGCGGACGACAGAAAATTTCTGCCGGCATCAACTGGATGCCCCTGCCGCAGATTATCGTCAAGGGCGACTACACCTGCGGCATCCTCGCAAGGAAATACAACAAAGAGCCGGCTATCAACCTGGGAATCGCCTATGTGGGCTGGTTTAAATTATGAATTAAAATAAGGTACTGTATATGAAACTGAAAATCTTTTTCTTCGCGGCCCTCGCAGGGCTCATGGCCGCCGGTTGCAGCGACGACAACAACGAACCCATAAACGACGGCGACGAGCTATCGCCAAAAGAAACTGCCTTGAAGGCTGCCACTGAGGCCTATGTAGACTACACCGTGCTTCCCACCTACGAGGCCATGGCCGATGCCGCCATAGAGATGCGAGACCTGTGTCTGGCCATGCAGGATAAATACGGGCAAGGCACTCTCGCCCGGGAGGATGTGCGCGCGGCCGGCGAGGCCTGGAAACTCGCACGCAAAAACTGGGAGCTGAGCGAGGCCTTTCTCTATGGCCCTGCCGCCAACCACAATATCGACCCCCACATCGATTCGTGGCCGCTCGACAAAGCTGCGATGGACAACCTGCTGGTGCAGATTCGCAACGGCAACGCATGGTCGCTCGAAAACAACGGCGGCTACGGTCTGATAGGTTTCCACGCCGTCGAATACATGCTCTTCGAGCTGAGCGCCGATGAAAACACGGCCCTCGTGCACTCTACCTCCTACACCCCCGAGGAACTGGAATATCTCGTGGCCGTGGCCGAAGATCTCTGCCGGCAATGTGTGTGCCTGGAGGCTTGCTGGGCGGGCACCGATAATGTTTCCGGCCGCAAGCAGGAAATTCTCGAGGAAGCCGAGCTCGACTACAACGAAAACTATGGCTGGGAAATGAAAAACGCCGGCGGCAAGGGCTCGCGTTTCAAGACCTATCAGGAGGCTGCCGAGGAAATCGTCCAGGGCTGCATAGACATCGCCGACGAGGTGGGAAACACCAAGATAGGACGCCCCCACATGGGCTCTACCACCGAGGATAAGAACTATATCGAGTCGCCCTATTCGCTCAACTCCATCGAGGATTTCGCCGACAACATCCGCTCCGTAAGAAATGCCTATTGCGGCACGCGCGGCCAATCGGTGAGCGACTATGTCAAGAGTGTGGACGCTGCCGCCGATGCCGCCGTGCGCCAGGCCATTGACGATGCTATCGCTGCCATCGAAGCCATTCCCGAGCCTTTCGCCAAGAATGCCACCGGCGCTGCGAGCGAGGCTGCGATGCAGGCTGCCGGCTCCGACCTCGTGGCCGCCCTCGAGGGTGCCATGAGCGTGATCTCCCGTCGATAATCCCTCAGCATCCATCGCAATGAAAATCAGATATCTTTTCCTGTTGCTGCCGCTGCTCGCTTCGTGCTCGGAAGAGCAGATCACTGACGACGAACAGCCTGCTGAAAACGAGCTTCCCGACTGGTTTTATGCCGGCGGCGAGCTGGGCACCACTCTCCTGAGCACTACGAATGCTTTCGAGCAGCCGGCGCCGGCTGTGGAAGCTGCCGGGTTGTATCAGTCGTTCAAAAACGGCGAGGCGCTGTTTGAAAAACCTTTTATGGCAAACCGCAACGGGGTGCGCGGTGGCCTCGGCCCCGCCTATATCCGCACATCGTGCATGCATTGCCACCCCAACTACGGCCACGGCACCCGCGTGCCGGAAGGCGCGTTCAACACCAACGACATAGGCAACGGCTGTCTGCTTGTGGTCTACGACCCGGCCACGGAGGCCTATGTGTCGTGGCTGGCGGGCATGCCCCAGACCCACGCTGTGGCGCCCTTCAAGGCGCCGGTGGATGAGTCGAAGATAACGGTGCGCTGGCTGAACGCCACCGACGACTGGAACAACACATTCCCGGATGGCGAGACCTACGAGCTTCAATATCCTGAGGTTACCATGCCCGAGGATGCTATCTATGTGGTGAACCGCGGCTACACGTTGCCCGGCGACTATGCCGTGAAGCTCGAATCGACGATAGGAATCTACGGCACCGGTCTGCTTGATGCCATCCCCGAGGACGACATTCTTGCGCAATACCGCAAGGAGGAGAGCGACGGCTACATGGTCAACGGCCTAAATCCGGCATTTTACGCCAACGGCCAGTGGCAGTCGATGTACTCCAATTCGCTCCAGGGCGACGGCACCCCCTACGTCCGCCGCTTCACCTACGCCCTGTCGCGCGGCCCGCTGCAGGACGCCGCCGGAGCAAACGCCATCTGGAACATCACCAATGTCACCCGCTCCGACCGCCGCTACCACTATCTCGACGCTGCCGGCACCTATGCCGAGTATTCTGCGAAAGACCCGGAAGTGCAGGCCGGCTTCGAGAGTTACATCGAGCGCATCGACCCGGAACGTGAGCACCCGGCCTATTGGCAGGGAAGCTTGGAAGACCGCATCATGGCCTATCTCACGGATAAGAACCTGGATGTGGAGATGACCGACGACGAATACACCGACCTTATGGTGTGGCATCGCGGTCTGGCGGTGCCCGCCGTGCGCGACATCGACAATCCCGACGTGCGCCGCGGCCGCGAGGTTTTCGCCGAGATAGGTTGCGACTATTGCCACCGGCCCGACTGGACTACGGGCCCCGACAACATCGTGGATCCGGCCAAGTTTTTCGACGGCCACGAGTTGCCGCGCTTCCCTCATCAGAAAATATGGCCGTATACCGACATGGTTCAGCATAAGTTGATGATGGCAAATGACATACGCGGAGGATGGTGCCGCACCACTCCCCTGTGGGGCCGCGGATTGCACCGCAAGGTCACGGGCAGCCCCGCGGCCGACCGCCTGCACGACTGCCGCGCGCGCACCACCATGGAGGCCATAATGTGGCACGGCTATTCGCCGGAGAGCGATGCCCGCTACTCCGTCGAACGGTTCCGCGCCCTCCCGAAGGCCGACCGCGACGCGCTAATAGTGTTTGTCGACGCAATCTGAGTGCGCGATGGTGCTTCGCAAGCCTTTTACCCTTCTTTTGCACATTGCTCTGGCCGTGATAGCGGCCGGAGCAATTATCACGCATTTTGCCGGCGTGCAGGGTCGTCTCTCCCTGCGGCAGGGCGAACCTCCCGTTCATCGGATTGAGGTAACCTCAGGCCCCGGCGATGGAGAGCTACCCTTTGGTGTAGCACTCGCTGAAGTCGAGATTTCTTACTATCCCGGCACGTCGGCGCCCATGGATTTCAAGAGCGTGCTCGATGTTGATGGCGAGAAGGTTGCTGTGTCGATGAACAGGGTGGGGGAGGTGAACGGATGGCGCTTTTATCAGACGGCCGTCGCGCCCGGCAGCTCCACCCTCTCCGTCAGCCACGACCCGTGGGGCATAGCGATCACCTACTGCGGATATGCGATGCTGCTGATAGGGATGGCGGGGTTCTTTTTTCAGCGACGCTCGGCCTGGCGCGCATTGCTGCGCGGTCGCAGGGCCGTGCTGGTTGCAATGTTGGCCATTCAAGCCGCAACCGCGGTGGCAGCTGCCCCGCCGGCCATGCAGAAACCGTTGGCAGCGAAAATGGGTACTGTATATGTGTACTGGAACGACCGCGTGTGCCCCATGCAGACTATGGCCTGCGATGTAGCCACAACTCTTTACGGCAGCGCTCATTACAAGGGCCTTAATCCCGAGCAGATTCTCTCGGGATGGCTTTTTTATTTCGATGAGTGGTACCGCGATTATGTCGCGGAGCATCCGGAGGTCGCCTCTTTGCCCGAAAATCCCTCAAGCAAGAAGGAGAAGAAGCTTTTGGAGAAAATCGGTCTCATACAGTGGCTGGGCACAGGAGAGGCCTTCCGCATATATCCCTATCACACAGGAAACGGTGCCACCGAGTGGCTGTCGCTCACGGGGCGCAAGCCCTCCGCCATGCCTCTTGAGCAGTGGGAATTCATGCAGTCCACCATGCCGCATATCAAGGCACATCTGCTTGCCGGTCGCAATGTCAAGGCCGGCGAGGAGCTCGAATACTTGAAGCGTGGTCAGCGGCGCTATGCCGGCGCTTCGGTGCTCCCGTCGGAGGCAAAGATGACGGCCGAGCGCTTCTTCAATCGCCTGGCCCGGCCTGCCCTTGCCGGCGTGTTCGCGCTGTCGCTGGCTGTTGTATTTTTGTTGCTCTGCCGCGTCAGATGGCTATATCGGGCCGCATCCGCGGCAGCCGTCGCGTTGTTCCTCTACCTGTTGGGCCTAATGGGCGCCTTGTGGTGGATAGGCGCCCACGTTCCCCTTTCCAATGGTCCGGAGACTATGCTCTTCATGGGGCTTGTCGCTGTGGGCGGTGCGCTTATGGCGCGCCACAGCGCCACACTTCGCGGCTGCCTCTGCGCCGTGGCCGGCCTTGCGCTGATGGTTGCGGCCATGGCAGGGAAGACACCCCGCATCGGCGTGCTCATGCCGGTTCTTGCCAGTCCGCTGCTTTCCCTGCATGTGATGATAGTGATGACATCCTATGTGCTGTTCATGCTCATGGCGCTCATTTCAGCCGTGGCGCTCTGCTCGCGCTCGCGGGCCCGCAAGGAGGCATTGTCAGTAACGAATCGCATCATCCTTGTGCCGGCCGTGTGCCTCCTCGGGGCCGGAATCTTCATTGGTGCCGTGTGGGCCAACCAGTCCTGGGGGCGCTACTGGGGCTGGGACCCCAAGGAAACCTGCGCTCTTGTCACCTGGCTCGTCTATGCCCTCCCCGCCCATTGGCACTGCCGTGCCCTCAGGTGCTTTCGTCGCCCGAGGGTGCTCCACATATATCTGCTTCTCTCCATCCTGTGCGTGCTGTTCACATATTTCGGCGCCAATTATCTCCTGCCGGGCCTCCATTCCTATGCCTGAAACCACACATTCATGCGCCCTATAATATATTAATGTGTATTATGTTATAAAGCATATTTTGTAACGGCCTGTCAGTCAGTGCGGAGTAAAGTTTTTATGTTTTAAAGCATATTTTTGTAGGAAAATATTTGGTGGATTGGTGGAAATGTTGTAACTTTGCACTCGCTTTTCGGAGGAAGGGCGGAGTCAAGGTGGCGTGAGAGCCGCGGAGATGGCCGAATTGAAAATAAGTGTTAAAAATCACTTGAAAATTTGGTAGATTGAAAATCTTGACTTAACTTTGCAGTCGGATTCGCGAAAAACGCGGTCCGGCGCTCCGAGGAGCGACAAAAGAGCACATTGAAACGATTACAATAGACAAAGAGTAGTACAGGAGCAACGCTGAGGAAACTCAGCAGCGACTCCGTTCAATTCTGAAAACACAATAAAAGGCGTTGAGGCCGAGGGGGCGACCCCGGAGGCCGGACTGTTCGCTGCGACCTTGAGGCATTGCAAGAGCAATGATTTTGAAAAAGGTCTTTGCTTTCTTATTTTGAAAAAAGAAGAAAACAAGATACAACAACGAAGAGTTTGATCCTGGCTCAGGATGAACGCTAGCTACAGGCTTAACACATGCAAGTCGAGGGGCAGCGGGGGAGGAGCTTCGGCTCCTCCTGCCGGCGACCGGCGCACGGGTGAGTAACACGTATGCAACCTGCCCGTCACAGGGGGATAAGCGGAAGAAATTCCGTCTAATACCGCATAATATCCCCGGGGGACATCCCTCGGGGATTAAAGGAGCGATCCGGTGACAGATGGGCATGCGGCGCATTAGCTTGTT
>CAYUUN010000082.1:0-9217 GCA_964447895.1 uncultured Bacteroides sp.
CGCCGTGGGGCGCAGCCTCGTGTGTGTTTTGTATCCCGGCGATACCTTATTTGATGCCGAGCTTGGTCTTGACGAGGGGGGTAACGTCGGTGACGTCGCTGCCGGTGTAGAGGAGCAGGCCCTGCTCGTTGGGGAAGATGAAGGTGAAGTTGCCTTCCTGGCCTACGGTCTTGACGGCTTCACCGATTTTCTGCTGGATGGGGGCCATGAGCTGCTCCTGGAGGCGTGCGAGGTCCTGGCTGGCGGTGTTGCGGAACTGCTGCACTTTCTGGTCGCGCTCCTGGAGCTCGTTGAGGCGGCGCTCCTTGATGGCGTCGGGGGTGGCGGGGTCTTTCTGGAGGTTCTGATACTCGGCGAAGAGCTTGTCTACTTCTTCGCGGAGCTTGGCGAACTCGTCTTCGTATTTCTTGGAGGCGTCGGTGAGCTGTGTCTGTGCGGTGGCGGTTTCGGGCATGGCCTGGAACACGTTTTCGAGGTCTACGACGCCGAATTTCTGGGCGAAGGCCGAGAAGGGCAGGGCTACGAGCGCTGCAAGAATGAGTTTCTTAATCATATTGTTGGTTGTTTGTTGTTGTTTCTTGGTTTAATGCTGCGGCAAAGGTAGCAAAATTATTTGGAATATCCCAAGCGTGCGAGCACCTCGTTGCTGATGTCGATGCGCGGCGAGGCAAAAACGATGTCGCTGGAGGATGCGCGGTCGAAGACGGCCTGGTAGCCTCGCTCTTCGCTCACTTTCTTGACGGCGTTGTAGACGTCGTCCTGGATGGGCTTGAGCAGTGTCTGGCGTTTCTGGTAGAGCTCGCCTTCGGGGCCGAAGTATTTGTAGCGGAGCTCGGTGGTGGCTTTTTCCTTGGCCACGATTTCTTCTTCGCGTTTTTTCACTTGCTCGGCGGTGAGGAACACTTTGTCGGAGAGGTAGCTCTGATACATGGCTTCGGCTTCTTTGCCGGCCTGCTCCACTTCGCGCTGCCAGCGCTGGGAGAGCTGGTTGAGCTGCTCGTTGGCCATTTCGTACTGCGGCACGTTGCGCAGGATGTAGTCCATGTCGACCATGGCGAATTTCTGGGCTCCGGCGGCGAGGGTGGCCGTGAGTGCTATGGCGAGGGTGAGGAAGAGTTTTTTCATTTTCGATAGGTAATTGCTGTTGGTATTTATCAATTAGACGGGCCGGGGGGCAAAAGGTTTAGAATTCCTGGCCCAGGATGAAGTGGAAGTGGCTGCCGCCTTTTTCGCCGAAGACTTTGTCGAAGCCGTAGGCCCAGTCGATACCCATCATGCCCACCATGGGCAGGTAGATGCGCACGCCGGCGCCGGCGGAGCGCTTCATGTCGAAGGGGTTGAATTTCTTGACGCTGGTCCAGGCGTTGCCTCCCTCGACGAATCCCAGGGCGTAGATGGTGGTGGAGGGCTGGAGCATGAGGGGGAAGTGGAGCTCGAGGCCTATGCGGCTGTAGGCGTAGCCTTCGCGTCCCCAGGGGGTGAGGGCGCCGTTGTCGTAGCCGCGCAGGGCTATGGTCTCGGTGGCGTAGGTGTAGGAGCCGCTCATGCCGTCGCCGCCCACGTAGAATGTCTCGAAGGGCGATTTGAGGTATTTGTTGTAGCTGCCCAGCAGGCCGAAGTCGGCGCGTGTCATGAGCACGGGTGTGTAGGTGCCGTTGGCGTTGCACAGGGGTGTGTAGGTGCGGCTCTTGAAGCGCACTTTCCAGTATTCGATCCAGCGGTATAGCTGTTTTTTGCTTTCTACGGTGTTTTCTTCGGAGAGTTTTTTCCAGTCGCGCTTGCCGAAGAGCGATGCGGGGGGTGTGAGCTGCACGTTCAGGGAGAAGCTGGAGCCGCTGCGGGTGTAGAGGGGGTTGTCGATGGAGTTGCGGGCGAGGGTGAGGCCGAGCACGATGGAGTTCGACGTTCCGTTGTTCATGTAGTAGAGGTAGTCCCAGTTCTTGAGGTAGTACCATGTGTAGCCCAGCTCGGCGGTGAAGGTGAAGAAGTCGTCGGGCCATTTGAGGCGCTTGCCGAAGCCTATGTTGACGCCCAGCATCTGCAGCACTTTGTTGGGGTCGTAGCTGTTCTGGTAGCTGTTCTGGAAGTAGTCGTTGTAGTAGTTGTTGCCGTAGCCGTAGCCGTAGCCATAGCCGCCGTAGCCGTATCCGTAGTTGTAGGCGGAGTTGGCCCAGGTGCTGTTGTAGTAGGAGGAGTTGACGCCTGTCTGGCGGCTGTAGTAGGCGGAGACGCTGAGGGAGTTGGGTCGCTTGCCGCCGAACCAGGGGTCGAGGAAGCTCACGCTGTAGGCCTGGTAGTAGCGGGCGTTGGTCTGCGCGCTGATGGTGAATGTCTGTCCTTCGCCCTGGGGGATGATTCCGCGGTAGGTGCTGGGATAGAAGAGGTTCTTGATGCTGAAGTTGGTGAACTTGAGCGAGAGCTTGCCTATGATGCCGGTCTGGCCCCAGCCCAGGGAGAATTCTATCTGGTCGTTGGCCTTGCTTTCGAGGTTGAAGAGGATGTCGACGGTGCCGTTTTCCTGGTTCGGCTCGGGCCGGATGTCCATGTTTTCGGGGTTGAAGTGTCCGGTCTGGGCGATTTCGCGGGCGGAGCGCATGAGGTCGCTCTTGCTGAAGAGCTCGCCGGGCTTGACGCGCAGCTCGCGGCGGATCACCTTTTCGTAGAGGCGGTCGTTGCCGTTGATTATCACGTTGTTGATGCGTGCCTGGGGTCCTTCGTTGATGCGCATTTCCAGGGAGATGCTGTCGCCTTTGATTTCGCGCTCGATGGGCACGAGGTCGAAGAAGAGGTAGCCGCGGTCCATGTAGAGGTTGCTCACGGCGTCGTCGTCGGTGCTGAGGCGCTTGTTGAGGTGTTTCTGGTTGTAGACGTCGCCGGGCTGCATGTCGAGGTAGGTGTTGAGCACGTCCGGGGGATAGACGGTGTTGCCCACCCAGTTGATGTCCTTGATGTAGTAGCGCTGTCCTTCGTCGACGGCGATGTGCACGTCGACGGTCTTGTCGTCGTAGGGCACGATGCTGTCCGATACGATGCGTGCGTCGCGGTAGCCCAGCTCGTTGTATTTCTCGAGGATGCGGTTGAGGTCGTCCTGATAGTCGCTTTCGACGAATTTCTTCTGGCTGAAGATCTTGAGGATGTCGTTTTTCTCGTTTGTCTTCTTGATGGTGCGCTTGATCTTGGAGTCGCTGAGCACTTCGTTGCCGTCGATGTAGATTTTGTGCACCTTGAGCTTGTCGTGGCGGTCGACGGCTATGTCTACGATCATCTCGTTGGGGGCGGAGAGGTCTTCGTGGAGGGTGATGCGCACGTCGGCGTTGCCGAAGCCTTTCTGCTTGTAGTGCTGGCGTATGATGGCCTCGGCGCGGTTCACGATGTTCTGGGTTATCTGGTTGCCCTTGAGCAGCTGGAGTTTTTCCTGGATGTCGTCGCGGTCGGTCTTCTTCATGCCTATGTAGTTGACCTTCGAGATGCGTGGCTGTGTGCGCAGCGCCAGTTCGAGCCATGCTTTGTCGCCTGCGGTCTTGAGCACCTTCACCTGCACCTGGGAGAAGAGGCCCTGGTGCATGAGGCGCTTGACGGCTGCTGTGAGGTCGTCGCCGGGGATGGCCATGCGGTCGCCTTTCTTGAGGCCGGCGTATCCGAGGATGGTGGAGTCGTCGTAGTTGGGGGCTCCTGTCACACTGATGTCGGCTATTTCATATACTCGCGGGAGGGTGCCGTAGACCACCGGTGGGTTGAAAATGGTGTCGGCGGTCTGCTGTGCCGCGGCCGCGAGGGCTGTGGCGGCAAGACCGAGAGTCAGTAGTATGTGGCGTATGCGCATGATGTGTGTGAGTGTGAAGGCTTATTGTACTTGTTCGCCGGTGAGGCCGAAGCGTCGCTGGCGTTTCTGGTAGTCGGCGATGGCCCGGCGCAGGTCGTAGCCGTTGAAGTCGGGCCAGTATATGTCGGTGATGTAGAGTTCGGAGTAGGCTATCTGCCAGAGCAGGAAGTTGCTCACGCGCATGTCTCCGCCGGTGCGTATGAGCAGGTCGGGGTCGGGCATGAAGGCGGTGGCGAGGTTGCGGCTCACGGTGTCCGGGGTGATGGCGGCGGGGTCGAGGGAGCCGGCTGCGGCACCGGCGGCTATGCGGCGCACGGCGTCGGTGATTTCCCAGCGCGAGGAGTAGCTGATGGCGAGCACGAGGGTGAGGCCGTCTCCCATGGATGTGTCTTCGACGCATCGCTGCAGGCGCTCGAGGGCGTGGGCGGGCATGCGGGAGCTGTCGCCTATGACGCGCAGGCGCACGTGGTTTTTGATCAGGTCGGGCGTTTCGCGCTCTATGGCGGTGACTATCAGGTGCATCAGGGCGTCCACTTCTTCCTGGGGGCGGTTCCAGTTTTCGGTGCTGAAGGCGTAGAGGGTGAGGTAGCCAATGCCCAGGCGTGAGCATTCTTCGGTGATGCGGCGCACGGTGGCCACGCCTTCCACGTGGCCGGCGGCCCGCTGCAGGCCCTGTGCCTGTGCCCAGCGTCCGTTGCCGTCCATGATGATGGCGATGTGGCGGGGCAGGCGTGCCATATCGAGCTGTATATTGGGTATCTTATCGTGTGCAAACTGGTCCATATCAGTCAACGTAGTGGCATGTGGCGCATCGTTCGCCGAACTCGTAGCTCACTCCCACGGTGAGGCGGGCATACCAGTCGGTGCTCCTGTAAAACTCGGTTTTTATCTGGTTGAGGTCGTGCAGGCGGTCGCCGTCGAGGCGGTCGCCGAAGGCCTTTGTCATGGTGAACTCGGCGTTGAAATTGAGGCGTTTGCGCAGCTTCACCTTGACGCCCACGCCCATGGGCAGGAGCGGGGCGGCGGATGTGGTGCCTCCGCTGCTGCTGATGCTCACGCCGGCGCCCACGGTGAGGTAGGGCGTCCAGCGGCTCAGGCGCTTGTAGGTCTCGCCTATGCCGTAGGGCAGGAAGTTGAATTCGTAGCGCAGGTCGAGGGCGGCCACGGTGGCCGTGAAGTCGTAGGAGGCCATGTCGGGCAGCACGTTGGCCATGCCGGCGGTGGTGCCGCTGAGGCCCTGCACGGAGATGAGGCCGCGGAAGGCCATGCGCACGTTGGGGATGTAGCGCATGGCGGCGTCGGCGGTGAATCCCGGGTGGGAGAAGACCGACTGCGACGCTTCGCCCAGGTAGCCGCACATGCCCAGGTCGGCGCCCAGGTCGAAGCGGTAGGGGGCTTCCTGGGCGTGGAGGCGGCCGGCGGGCGTCACGGCGGTGACGGCTGCGGCCAGGACGAGGGCGGTTGCTATGCGGCGCAGGGCTGTGGGCACTGGGTTATTGTATGGGGGTGAATGTGAAGCGATTGATCACGCCGCGCCACATGGCGTCGTTGAGGCGGCCTGCGGCGTCGTAGCCGCCCACGAGGTAGATGTAGGGCGCTTCCCACTCTTCGATGGGCTCCGATGCGCGCGATGCTGCGGGGCATTCGAGGCGGGCTCCCAGGGGGAGGCGGGGCGTGCGGGCCGGGCTCCAGATGGCGGCGGAGCGGCCGGCGTGGAGGGTGGTGGAGGCCACGATGGCCTGGGCGCCCTGCAGGGCGGGCATTTCAGGGCCGGGCTGCAGCAGGGAGTCGGCTTTCTGCCAGTGCATGCCCCAGTCGCGGCTCATGTAGACGGTGGTGTTGATGTCGCCGTTCTGCTCGCGGCCGCCGAAGGCCAGCAGGGTGGGGAACACCTCGGGGCGCCACACTATCGTGCGCGCGCGCAGGGAATAATAAGGTGCCACGGCCATGCCGGCGAGGGCTTTGGGCAGGGTGGCGCCGGCGGTGGTGAGCTGCACCCAGCGGTTGCCGTCGTAGCCGTAGGCGTTGCGGCTCAGGGCGCCGTCGGGGTCCACTCCGCCGGCTATGATCATCTGGGCGGAGGTGGCCATGGGGGCCTCGAGCATCACGGCGGGCGAGGTGCCGCCCACGGGGAAGCCATCGGGCGCGGCCACGGCGCGCATCGAGGGGTAGCTCACGATGCCGGGCGCGGTGTTGATGTCGGTGCACAGGCCCAGGAGCTCGCTGCCGTAGCCGCCGTAGAGGCAGCTGAAGTGCAGGCCCTGCGATGTCCAGGGGCCGGCGGCCGCGGTGGCGCTGTAGAGGGTGCCGTCGGCGCCCAGGGCGTAGAAGGCGTCGGTGGTGGCCGTGATGGTGTTCACGTCCATGTCGAAGCCGGGGGTGAAGGGCTGCATGTCCCAGGCGGCCATGTCGGATGTGGCGGCCACGGTGTAGGTGGTGCCGTCGGTGGCGAAGGTGTAGGTGTAGGAGCCCTGCACGAGGGTGCGCTGGGCGGTGGCTCCGGCGGGTGCCTGCAGGGGCGCGTAGGCGGCGGAGCCCCAGCACAGCGAGTCGGCCACGACGTTGTGCACGTTCACGCGCACGTTGTAGCTCTTCTTGGTGACGCCGTTGAGCGACACTACCTCGAGGCGCACGGGGCCGTTGCTGAAGTCGATGGTGTCGCTGCTGTTCTTGAGGTAGTCGACGATGGAGTCGGTCTTGCCGGGGCGGGGGATGTAGAGTGTCACGGCCGACGCGTTGTCGGTGACGATGCTGGCGGTGAGGCCCGAGATGCGGGTGCCTTTGGGCAGGGAGTCGGCGTTGAAGATTTCTCCGTTCACGAGGTCGATGGAGAAGAACACGCTGTCCAGGTCGGCCAGCACTTTTTCGTTCTCGGCCAGGGTGAAGCTCTTCACGATGGCGCTGCCGTTGAGCTCGGTGTCGTACTGCGTGGACGACGATGAGTTGCAGGCTGCTGCGCCCGCGAGGGCGGCTGCCACGGCCAGGATGGGAACAATTTTTTTACTCACAATATGATGATGGGTTTTGTGATAGCGTATGATTCAATGTGCAAAATTAAAATTTTGCGGCCAAGTGGGCAAAAAGAATGTCGGGAAATGGAGCGAAATAGCTTTTTTTTATAGGTTTTTAACGTCAACCAAGGGGTTTTGCACATAGAAGTCGATGCGCCGGCCGTCGATGTGGCGCGTGGCGGCGGGCGTGGCGGCTATGGCCGGGGCGGGGGTGGCGCCGAGGGCGCCGAAGGCGTCGGGGGCGGTCTCCACGCGCGCCACGTCCCAGAGGCCGCTGTCGATAAAGCTCTGGAGCACAGCGGCTCCGCCTTCCACAAGCAGCGAGGTGATGCCGTGGCGCGAGTAGAGCATGGGCAGCAGGGCGGCGGGCGATGTGTCGCCGTCGAGCACCAGCGCATCAGGGCGCATGCAGGATGCCGCGGCAGAGACGCGGTGGCGCCGGTCGGCCACCAGGGGGCGGGGCGCCTCGCCGCCGGGCCACAGGCGCGCGTCGAGGCGGGGATTGTCGAGCAGCACGGTGCCGCTGCCGGCCAGGATGGCGTCGCAGCGGCTGCGCAGGTTGTGCACCAGGGTGGATGTCAGGGGCGTGGAGATGCGCGCCGCGGGTGCGTCGGGCGTGCGTCGGCGGTCCAGGAAGCCGTCGGCGCTGCGGGCCCATTTCAGCACCACGAAGGGGCGCCCCTGGGTGTGGGCGGTGATGAAGCGGGCGTTGAGGCTCAGGCTTTCGCGCTCGAGCACGCCCACCGTCACGTCCACCCCGGCCTCGCGCAGCATGGCTATGCCGCGGCCGCTCACGGCCGGAAAGGGGTCGCGCGCGGCCACCACCACGCGTTTCAGGCCTTTGTCTATCAGCAGCTTGGCGCAGGGAGGGGTGCGCCCCCAGTGGCTGCACGGCTCGAGCGTCACGTACATGGTGGCCTCCGGCAGCAGTTCGGGCCTGGCCACGGAGGCGATGGCGTTAACCTCGGCGTGGCCCTGGCCGCAGCGGCGGTGCCAGCCCTCGCCTATCACGCGGCCGCCCGGTGCCACTATCACGGCGCCCACCATGGGGTTGGGCGAGGCGTGGAAGCGCCCAAGCGCCGCCAGCTGCAGCGCGCGCCGCATGTACAGCTCGTCAGAGCTCATCGTAGGCGGGAGTGAAGGTGTCGCCCAGGGCCACATCGCCCGTCTGGAGCCCTTTCTTGAGCCATGCCACGCGCTGGGCCGAGCGTCCGTGGTTGAAGCTGTCCGGCATCTCGCGGCCCGTGGCCTTGCGCTGCAGGTAGTCGTCGCCTATCTTCGAGGCGGCGGCTATGGCGCGCTCGGCGTCGCCGGGCTCGAGGCTGCCGAACATCTCGTTGTCCTGGTGGGCCCACACGCCGGCCAGGAAGTCGGCCTGCAGCTCCAGGCGCACGCTCATGCGGTTCGACTCCTTCTCGCTCATGCGGCTCATGGCGCTGTGGGCCTTGTCGAGGGTGCCCAGCAGGTGCTGCACGTGGTGGCCCACCTCGTGGGCTATCACGTAGGCGTAGGCGAAGTCGCCGCCGGCGCCTATCGTGCTTTCCATGTCGCGGAAGAAGTCGAGGTCGATGTACACCGTCTCGTCGGCCGAGCAGTAGAAGGGGCCCATCTGCGAAGTGCCGCGGCCGCATCCGCTGTTCACGGAGCCGCTGTAAATCACCATCTTGGGACACTCATACTCGCCCCAGCCGCGGCGGCGGAACTCGCGGGTCCACACGTCCTCCGTGCCGGCCAGCACCTTCGACGCCAGGTCGAAGAGGCGCTCGTCCTCGGCGTCGAGCTCGCGCGACGGCTGCGCCGACACCAGCTGCGAGAGGTCGCCCTGCTGCACCACATTGTTGATCACGTCGCCTATGTTGCCCCCGCTGAAGAGGGTGATGGCGGCCACCACCAGTATGCCTATGATGCCGCCGCCTATTCCGGCCTTGCGGCCCATGCCGCCGCGCCTGTCGCTCACGTTGGAGCTTTGTCTGCGTCCGTCGAGTCTCATAATATTATATGTGAGTGGTTATTGCATTGCAAAGATATAAAAAAAGGCGCTAATCGAGGCCTGTTTCGGGGTGTAGCAATTTTGTAACATAATTTTTACAGAAAAATAACAACTTTAAATATTTGATATGTAATCACTTATAAGTCTTATAAGATTTATAAGTCTTATAAATAAAAATTTTTTCAAAAAATATTTGCAATAGATATGTAACTGCTTTGTAAATTTGCAATGTCAATCAACGACAACAACGACACAACTCACAATTCTCAAATAACTCACTTCTCAAATTTCTCACATTATGAAAAAGCTCATCGTTCTCATCGCAGCCCTCACCGCAATTATCACCGCAGGCGCACGCAACTCCTATATTTTCCTGGCTCCCGGTTTTGAAGA
>CAYUUN010000083.1:0-9202 GCA_964447895.1 uncultured Bacteroides sp.
CTCAGGAAATGTGCCTGTACATGGCGCGGAAGTCGCTCAGGGCTCCGAACACGGTGAAAATGTCGCCGGGCTGCACCACGGTTTCTTCGCCCGCGTTGCCGGGATATACCACCTCGGGTTCGTGGTGCTTCACGCCCAGGATGTTGACTGTGCCTGTGCGCCGGGCCACGGCCACAAGGTGCAGCTTGAAATTCTCCTGCAGCTTGAGGTCGGCAACGGCTATGCCGTGGAAATAGGCAGGCGCCTCGAACTTGATCACGTAGTGCTTGTCGTCTACCTCGAGAGAACGGATTTCGGCTCCCAACTCCATTTCATGGGCCAGGTCGCGGGCGGCGCGCTGCTCGGGCGTGAGGATTCGCTGCACCTGAAAACCCTCGAGAATGGCGTAGTGCAGGTCGTCGATGGCGCGGGCATAGAGGTTTTTGACGCCGGTCTTCTTCAGCAGCGCCACGGTGCGCACGCTGGCCCCGAAGTTCTCGCCTATGGCCACCACCACTACATCCACATTGCGTAGGGGCAGTACGGCGAGAGCCGCTTCCTCGGTGCTGTCCACGAGATAAACGGTGGAGATATAGTCCTTGATTTCGTCGATATGGGTCTGGTTCACATCCACGCCTATGACCTCGTGGCCCATGTCGGTGAGGTCGCGGGCGAGGTTGCTGCCATAGATTCCGAGTCCGATAACAAGATAACGCATAGCTGATTAATTGATGATTACTGAATCTTGAGGGAAGTGCGACGAGGCGTCGCGGCCGTGTGGCACCACGCCCATGAGAAGCGACAGGATGCCCACGCGCCCCACGAACATGGCCGTCGACAGCACCACCTTTGAGCCGTTGCACAGCTCGTCGGTGATTCCCAGCGACGACCCCACGGTGAACAGCGCCGAAACCACCTCGAAGAGCACGGCGCGCACGCTCAGATGCGGCTCCAGCAGTAGCAGCGTCAGGGCATAGGCCGCGAACGACAGTATGCTGAGAATCACCACGGCGTTGGCACGCCTCACGCTGGGGATGGCGATGCTGCGGTTCCATGCCGGGATGCCTTTATGGCCGTGTATCACGGAGCGCAGGTTCAGCACCACCACGGCGAGGGTGTTTACCTTTATGCCTCCGGCCATCGACTGCGAGGCGCCGCCTATCCACATCTGCACCACCACCAGCAGCAGCGTGGCTGGAAGAAACGAAGCCGGATTCACCGACGCGAAGCCGGCGCTGCGGGGCACCAGGGCGTTGAAGACGCTCTGCACACCCTTCTCCCACAGGCTCATGCCTGCCAGGGTGTTGTTGTATTCAAGAACGAAAAACCCCGCGCTGCCGGCCGCGAACACGATTGCCGTGGTGGCCAGCACAATCTTGGTGTTGAGGTCGTAGACATGCACGGGCTGGGAAAGCCGGCGCCCGCGAAGGCGCGCTATCAGTTTCTTGAATTTCAGCACCATCACATCCTTGAAATTCACAAGGATGGGAAAACCGATAGCACCCGCGAGCACTATCACGGAGCTCACGAGATATATGGCCTGGTCGCCGTGCATGAGCGCCGGATTCGACATGCCCTGCGGGATGTTGGTGAAGCCGGCGTTGCAGAACGACGACAGGCTCAGGAATGCCGAGAATATGATGCGGTCGTCGGTATCGAGGCCCAGCCCGGGCGGCACGGTGAAGTACAGGGCCACCGCGCCGGCAGCTTCGAGCGCCAGGGTGAACGCCAGCACATACAGCAATGTGGGCAGCAGGGCGTTGAGGCTGCGGCTGTACACCATGTCGCGCAGCATGAGCTGGCTGTAGATGCTGGGGCCACCGCTGAAAAACATGGCGAAGAAGCTCGTGAACGTGAGCACGCCCAGGCCGCCTATCTGAACGAGGATGGCCAGCACCAGCAGCCCCATGGGCGTGAACGTGGCCGACAGGTCCACCGGACACAAACCGGTGATGCACACGGCCGAAGTGCTCACGAAGAGGGAATCGACATAGCTCAGCGGCACCACCGTGCACTTCGGGAGCATCAGCACCAGCGAACCAACTATGATAAAGAACAGGAAGCTCACCGAGAGCAGCAGCGAGGGATTGGTGCGACAGCTCATCACACGCACCAGCGTGAAACTCAGGCGCACCAGCGAATAGGCCGCCAGCACGCCGAAGAGGAACGCCCGGGAGTAGAGCACCGTGTCGAGCCACCCTATCCACGGGTGGGCCGGACGGGGATATATCCACACGGCAAGCGACAGCAGCACGCCCACGTCCACAATCCACTTCAGCACCCTGGAATCGCGCAATGTGGCCCGGGGATTCATCAGCAGCCCGAATATCACATTGGCGCCGAAGATGGCCTGCACCAGCCGCAGGCCGTTGCGCAGCAGGCCCGCATCGGAGGGATTGTTATCGAACCCCACGTAAAGCAACATGTCGACAATACACAGCAGCGACGCCACGGTGGCAAGCACCGACAGCACCGCTGCGATAAAGCGCAATGTATTTCCGAAATGCAGGCGGAAACGGCCGAAGGCGTAGCGCGCCAGACGCAGCCGGTACATCGACCTGCGCCATAGACCGGTGAATACCTTCCAGCCGCTCAAAGCAGGAGTCGCGTTTTGCGTTCTACGGCTATTTCTGCTTCTCCAGCCTGAAACCGGCGTAGACGCCGTCGTAGCTCTGGAGCACCTTTGTGAGGGAGTTGAGCGAGCTTTGGCCGCTCACGGCTGCAATCTTGCTCAGCAGCTCCACGAGTTTGGAGATGTCGAACGTGAGCGACAGGGAGTTGCCCACCATCTGCCAGCGTGCGGTGAATTTTCCCCCCACCACCTTGCCGAGGCCCTGAAGGTGCAGCACGCACACACCGGCCTCCGAGCCGTATTCAATCGTGCCCTTGAGCTTCATCTTCTTCACGTTCATCACGAAGGTGGAGTCGGCGCCGGCGGTAAAGGTCATGCTCGTGATGCCCAGCTTGGAATAGTACGGCGCAAGCTTGTTTTCGAGGGCTGTGCCGGCGGCGGCTCCGCCCAGGTTCTGAAGGGCGTTGTCGCTCTTGAACGACACGGCGGGGCCTGCGTACTTGAAGGTGCCCTCGGGTATCACCTTAGAGGTGCCGCTGCCGCCTATCACGGCGCCGATAGCGCCCTTGAGGGCGTCGAGGGGGTTGACCGCGCCGGCAGGAGCCGAGCACACCACTGCTGCGAGCAGCACTAAAACTATTGCATGTATCTTTTTCATTTCTATAGTGTTATGATTGTATTACTTCAAGTTTTTTGCCGGAGCAGCGGAGCACGCGGCCGGGATAGCGCTCGAGCAGGGCCATGTTGTGGGTGGCTACCACCACGGCCGTGCCGGCCCGCGATATTTCGTAGAGGCGCTTGATTATCTGGTCGCCGGTCTCGGGGTCGAGATTGCCGGTGGGCTCATCGGCCAGGATGAGCTCCGGGCTGTTCAACAGGGCACGGGCTATCACGATGCGCTGCTGCTCGCCGCCGGAGAGCTCGTGGGGCATCTTGTAGCTCTTGTTGGCCATGCCCACCTCGGCGAGCACCTTGTCGATGCGTTCTTCGCGCGCCGCGGCATCTTTCCAGCCGGTGGCACGCAGCACAAATTCGAGATTGGCATAGACGTTGCGGTCCATGAGCAGCTGAAAGTCTTGAAACACAATGCCTATCTTGCGGCGCAGCATGGGCACCTGCTTGCGGCGCAGGGCCGCCAGGTCGTAGTCGAACACGCGGGCTTCGCCTGCCGCCAGGGGCACCTCGGCATAGAGCGACTTCAGCAACGTGCTCTTTCCCGAGCCCACGGCACCGATGAGATACACCATCTCGCCGGGCTCGATGGCGAAACTCACGTGCTTGAGCACCACATGCTCCTTGCGCAGGAGTTCGACGTCATTATATTCTATTATTGACATGATAGCGTGATTGTACTGCAAAGCTACGAATTTTTTGTGTAAATTTGCATAAAATTTCAACGATATATGGCAAGTATCCTGCAAATTGAGAATCTCACCAAGAGTTATGGCGACCGTCTGCTCTTCGCCGACGTCACGTTCGGCATGGAGGAAGGCGACAAAATAGGCGTCGTGGCGCGCAACGGCACGGGAAAGTCCACGCTGCTGCGCATCATCTGCGGCTGCGAGAGCCCGGACAGCGGCAAGGTGACGTGGCGACAGGGCGTCAAGGTGGGCTATCTCGAGCAGGCGCCTGATTTCGGCGCGGCCGCCACCATCAAGGAAGCGGCCATGCAGGGCAGCGACATGTCGCCCGAGACTGAGCTCGAATGCGAGCGCCTGCTGTCGCAGATGAAATTCGACGACCCGCAACTGTCGCCCACCCACCTCTCCGGCGGCCAGCGCAAGCGCGTGGCCCTGGTGCGCACCCTGCTGCGCCACCCCGACATGATTGTGCTCGACGAGCCCACCAACCATCTCGACATCGAGGTGATAGAATGGCTCGAAGACTATCTCAAACGCGCGCGGTGCACGCTGCTGATGGTGACCCACGACCGATATTTTCTCGACCGCGTGTGCTCCCGCATCCTGGAGCTCGACGACGCCACGGCCTATCTCTACGACGGCAACTACGACTATTTCCTGCGCCGCCGCGAGGAACGCATCGAAGCGCAGCAGGCCGACGCCGCCCGCGCCCGCAACCTCCTGCGCAAGGAGCAGGACTGGATGAACCGCCAGCCGCAGGCTCGCGCGGGCAAAGCCCGCTACCGCATCGAGCAGTACTACAGCCTCAAGGAACGCTCGC
Organism: uncultured Bacteroides sp.; assembly: GCA_964447895.1. Lineage (GTDB taxonomy): Bacteria > Bacteroidota > Bacteroidia > Bacteroidales > Muribaculaceae > CAG-873. The sequence goes on from CAYUUN010000083.1 coordinate 4,733, forward strand.
GAAGCCGCGCGGCGGAAAAAGATGTGACTCTCGACACGCGCAGCAGCCGCATCGGTTCCAAGATTTTCGAGGCGGAGCACATCAGCAAACGCTTCGGCGACAAAATCATTCTCGACGATTTCTCCTACTGCTTCGCCCGCGGCGAAAAGGTGGGCATCGTGGGAGCCAACGGCGTGGGCAAGACCACGTTCATCAAGATGCTTCAAGGATTGCTTGAAGCCGACAGCGGCCACTGGAACGTGGGCGAGACCGTGCGTTTCGGCTACTACAGCCAGGAGGGCATCGAGTTCGACAACAACAAGAAGGTGATCGACGCCATCACCGAAATAGCCGAGGAAATTGACAACGGCGCGGGCAACTTCGCCCCCATGCAGTGGTTGCAGCGCTTCCTCTTCTCTCCGGCCGACCAGCAGAAATACATCGCCACGCTCAGCGGCGGCGAGCGCTGCCGCCTGCACCTGGCCACGGTGCTGATGCGCAGGCCCAACTTCCTGATTCTCGACGAGCCCACCAACGACCTGGACATCATGACGCTGGGCATACTCGAGCAGTATCTCGCCGATTTCGAAGGCTGCGTGATTGTTATAAGCCACGACCGTTTCTTCCTCGACAATATCGTCGACCACCTCTTTGTGATGCAGGGCCACGGACGGGTGAAAGACTTCCCCGGCAACTACAGCGACTACCGCAACCACCTGCGCCTGCAGGCGCGCACCGCCGAGACCGACACCGCCGCCCGCCCCAAGGGCGAGAAGCAGCGTACCGAGCGCAAGGAGAAACTCAGCTTCAAGGAGCGCAAGGAGTTTGAAGCCCTGGAGAAGGAAATCGAAGCCCTCACGGCCGAAAAGGAGGCCCTGGCCGCCATGTTCTCGTCGGGCCAGCCCGTCGACGACATCGCCGCCGCCTCCGCCCGCTTCGCCGCCCTGCAAGACGAGCTCGACACCAAAGAAATGCGCTGGCTCGAACTCTCCGAAAAAGCCTGACCACCCCGCACCATTCACTCTGAAGGAAAATCACATTTGATTGTGTGATTTTAAAAATTTATTACTGTCCGCTAAATTACACGAGCTCGAGTCCAACCTCTTGAGAGATAGAAGTTGGACTTGACTTTTGTATGGTATAAGCCCCCCTGATTAGTTTTCGGACATTTCAGGAGGTGATTCGGATGCATTCTCAAGCATTATTTTCAGGTCGGCGTCGGGTTGATTGAAAAATTTTAATGATTATCCGCAAAAGTGCCCAAGGGGGATAGAGAAAGGGTGGCCGAATGGCCACCCCTATTGCAATTAGGCGATGCTCACGCACCGAAATTTGGTGACGCAAAATTAGGCATAATTTTTGGTAGTACCAAATGAATTTACGTGGGCAATTTTGAGTATCAAACCTGTGAGTGTTTAGTGTGTACAAATGTCACCGAAAGTAGTTTCAATATAGAAATGTAGATTTTTTATAAAAAAGGGGAGCGGGTAGGACGCTCCCCCGAAAGAAGTACTTAGTTACGCCTCCACCCAAAAGCAGAATACTCTTGAGTTCTTCGGGTAAATGGTCTGACCATTCTTGCGAATATAGCGAACGAAAACAAGTTTATACTCCTTTCCATTTTCCATTTTAGAGTAAGACATGCACAACACCTCCTTTCTTTGGTTAGTAACCAAGTATCTTGCTGTAGGATTAGCAAGAAAAAACCCCGGCATCCTACCTCCGGGGTTAAGTCCTTTTGAAAATGGACAGGGCAAGGGTGCTTTGCGGAGATGTTATGCAAGCCTCCTCTAAAATGGTATGCAAAGATAACAACAAACAACAGTAAATGTCAAGTATATTAACATAAATCAACACTTTTAACAATATTGTATTCAATATTTCAATAAACATCATCAATAAAACATCATGCAAGGTATTGACACGAATAGAAATTATTGATACCTTTGCAGCGTGAATCCAAGAGAGGATTCCAAATACATATTAGCTCAATCGCTGTCTGAACCACCACCTCGACCAAGAGAAAGAGCTTATACAATTTACGTTGGGATTCGTACCTTATTCGGTGCGGACTTTCCTATGGTAAATTGTGGCCTGTGGTGGGCCAAGACAGCGCATGGCGAAAGTCTGCGCTTTTTTTTGTGCAGATGGATGAATCAACACGGCAATTATGCACAAAACAAATAATACACTTACAATGGATGACTTCTTTAGACAATCTGAGCTGTTCTTACGGAGAACTACTATTCCGTCCTGAATGGAAACAAAAAAGGTTACAGATACTATCAAGGGACAACTACACTTGTCAGTTCTGTGGCGCAACGGATAAGAAAGCACTTCAAGTGCATCATAGACAATATCATTACATAAGCAGATTGGAAAAGTTTAAAGACCCTTGGGATTATCCCGATGAGTGTCTAATAACAATCTGCAAGAAATGTCACGACAAAGGACACTCCCAGTATAAAGTACCGAAAATTGCAATATAATACATGTGGCCATTTAAAAAGAAACAAAATTTGTCATCGGCTGAGGTGGAAACTTCATTTCAAGCCGAAGATGAAACTGCGCAGATTCCACGAGAAAAGTTCATAATGGAGGATGCTCCAAACGTAGTTGCGCAAGAACTGCCCATCTACGAAATATACAAGCGCTTTCAAGAGGATTGGGAATCGAAAGGCTATAAGGATGCAGTAAATTTTCCTGAAACCACATATCGCGACCATCAGAAGCGCGTAATCATAGACCAGCTTAGATTAGCGATTAAAGAAGTGCTTCTGCGCTATGAAGATAAGTTGGTAGATATTGATATGCACTTAGCACAAGCTCAAAAGGGAGGCTTGATGGAAACTGCCGAACGATACCAGCAGGAGAAAAAGAAACTCATTGCGCACCATGATGAGCTTTCCGCATTAAATAAGGATGCCGAAGAAATTGGAGAGAAAACGCAACCAATTCTACTCTCCTACGAGATGGGATTCACTCGTGGTATGGTATATCTCAGCAATGAAAAAGTAAGTGCCATTATGGCTAAATAGGCTCGGCATGAAAGACGCATGGACTAAGTTCCTTTGCCGATTTATCGGATGGGACTACAATTTGCTCAAAGAGTGTTCCGTGGCCAGTAAAAAGGCACTACACCGCTATGCGGGTGCTGTAATGCTGCTTATGATGATATGGGCATATATTGGCTATGGAATGGCAGATAGATATTTCAAGATTGAAACTACAGCAGCCAAAATCGGCGTCGCTGTAATCTTCATGCTCGTAATATGGATGATAGAGCGGCAAATAATACTCATTGTGGGTAAAAACAAATGGGTGTCAAGCAGCCGTTTTATTTTGGCTATGATTATGGCATGTCTTGGTGCTACAATAATAGACCAAACAATTTTAGCCAAAGACATTGACGCTCAAAAAATGTATGAGATAGAGCATGATACTGATTCAATACTTGAATATCGCAGGCCAATATTAGAGGCCCAACAAAGGAGGTTCTTAGCTGAGATTGATTCGCTTGAAAAGCAAGCAAATATACTCACAGAAGATATAAATAAACAACCCAACGTATATACATGGGCACGAAGTGCGATAGGCGTTGATTCGGTAGGCAAGCCTGTTTATGCAACCAACCAAACGCCAATGCCCAACCCGAAAATACAGGACAGGGAAAGGATAAACGCTCGAATTGATAAGATACAAAAAGAGCTTGACGATGGAGGTAATAGATTGCAAGCGCTGCGAGATACCGTAAGCAAGGAAGCGAGAGAAAACTTCGGTTTATTGAGAGAACTAAAAATCACTCTATCCGACAAGGTAATATTCTCAGGATGGCAAAGCGAGCTTTTCTACATACTAATTTTTGGATTCTTTCTAATTATCGAGTGTTTGGTGGTGTTTGGTAAAGTTTTTTCCCACAAGTGCGACTATGAAATTATCGTAGAGCATCAACAGGAACGAAGAATCCGGCAAATAGAATCAATCTTGCCATTAGATAAATAGGCCATAAGCATTGAAATTGGGCGAGCGTTTTTACGCTCGCCTTTCTAAAATTTGGCGATTTTTTTGTATATTTGCCGTAAACAAGCAAAGTTATGAAAATGACAAATCAGCAAAATACAAGAATACCATTTATTATCCGTGTAGCAAAAATATTAGCCACGGCGTATGTGGTATATCGAATAGGAGGTTGTATTATTCAATAAATCAAAACGAATTGGATATAAGTGCAGTATTATGGAGCATAAGGAATCTTTAAAAATTAACGTCACTACCGAATACAAAAAGAATAAGCTGGGACTGTTGCGAGAAGTTGTACATAGTGTAGATGTGAATGGCTCGCGCATCTATGAATGTACTACTCCTTTTAATAGCCTTGATGTCGCTCCGCGCGTTATGGCAGAATTTATACAATGGTGCATTTTAGGGAAAAAGCGATTTACGTGAGTTCGGGATAAGGAAAGACCAAAAAGATGAATCGGCAGCTTGAAA
>CAYUUN010000084.1:0-9065 GCA_964447895.1 uncultured Bacteroides sp.
TACGGGAAGTCCGGGGTGGTGGCGATGGCGAAGGTGTCGCCGGCGGCCACTGCTATGAGCATCTGCACGCCTGCGCGGCGGGCGAGAGCCAGGGCCGAATCGGGCTGCATGGCCATTGCGGCCGTGGCCAGGGCGTCGGCCTCGGTGCACGAGGGGGCCACGACGGTGGCCGAGAGCACGGATGTGTGCACGGGCAGCCCGGTGGCGGGGCTGATGATGTGGCCGGCGCGGGAGCCGTCGCTGAGCACGCGGTAGTTGCGGTAGTTGCCGGAGGTGGCCACGCACGAGCCGCCAGGCAGGAGTGCAAGGCGCATGCCCTGCGCGCCCGGAGCGGCGGCGTCCTCCACGGGGGCGTCAATCTGTATGTGCCAAAGGTCGCCGTGCCTGTTGGTGCCTCCGAGGGCCACCTCGCCACCTATCTCCACCATGTAGTTCCGCACGCCGTTGCGGCGCAGCATCGCCGCCACCATGTCCACGCCCATGCCCTTTGCGATGGCCGAGAAGTCGAGCCGCGTGGCCGCGCTCTTGCGCAGGAGCCGGCCGGCCGTATCGACCGAGCATTCGAGGATGCCTACGGCCGCGAGAGCCGAGTCTATCTGCTCCCGCGTGGGTTCACGCCGCTCCCCCGCGGGACCGAAGCCCCACAGGTCTACGAGCGGCATCACCGTGGGGTCGAAAGCGCCGCCGCTCAGGCGGCAGACGCGCTGCGACTCGGCCACGAGCTGCCGCAGCATGGCATCGAGGGTGTCGGTGCGCCCGGCGTTCAGGGCCGAGAGCCGCGACGCGGGATTGAAGGGCGACACGCTGCGGTCTACCGCGTCCATCACGGCGCGCACGCTGTCGTGGAGGTCGGCCGGCGCTTCATAGGCTATGTGGTAGGCGGTGCCCCAGGTGGCACCCTCGTTGCGTATCCACCGCGGCGCGCGCGAGCATCCGGCCGCGACGAGGACCAGCAGGAGAGCGGCCAATGCCGGCTTGCGGCGCATCATTCGGGCTTGTCGAAACTTGCCAGGATGGCCTGCAGCTCGGCATCCGTGGCCGTGAGGCGTTCGCGGCATGCGGCCAGCAGCTCGGCGGCGCGGCGGGTGAGGGCAGTCAGGGCGTCGACGTCGCAGTTTTCGGCGCGCAGTTTTGCCACGATGGCCTCGAGTTCGGCCACGGCTTCGGCATATTTGAATTCTTTATCCATGATGTTCAGATATTTTTCAGGGTTATGGTGCCGCCGGCCATGGTGGCCTCTACGGCGGCTCCGGGAGCAATCTGCCCGGGAGCGGTGACGGCGTGGCCGTCGACGCGCAGCACGCTGTAGCCGCGGCGCATGGTGGCCTCCGGCGAGAGAGCGTCGAGCAGCTCGGCCAGGGCCTGCAGGCGTTGCTTGCTCTGAGCCATGGTCTGCGCCACCAGCAGGGGAATCTCCCGCGCCGCGGAGTCGAGACGCGTGCGGCCCCGCACGATGTGGGCGGCCGCCAACTGGGGCAGCTGGGCGGCCATGTAGTCGATGCTGCGGAGCGCCCCGCCCAGGCGTGCGGCGCTGAGGCGCGCCGTCTCGGCGGCGATGCGGCGCAGCATCTCGAGCTCGTCGGAGCCCCGGGCTATGAGCCACTCGGCGGCGGCCGTGGGTGTCTTCACGCTCAGCCATGCCACGGCGTCGAGCACCGTGGTGTCGCGCTCGTGGCCCACGCCCACGATCACGGGCAGCGGAAACTGGGCCACGTTGGCGGCCAGGTCGTAGTTGTCGAGCGTGGCCAGGTCGGAGGTGGCTCCGCCGCCGCGAATCACCACCACGGCATCGAACTCGTGGGCGCAGGCGGCCACGCGCTCCAGGGCGGCGATGATGCTGCGCGGGGCGCGGTCGCCCTGCATGGTGGCCTCGAAGAAGCGCGTGGAGAAACGCAGGCGCGCGGGGGTGGACGCCAGCTGGTGCAGGAAGTCGCCCAGACCGGCGGCGCCGGGGGCGCTCACCACGGCCACGCGCAGCAGCGGGCGCGGCGCGGGCAGCGAGCGGTTCATGTCCACGACGCCCTCGGCGGCCAGGCGCGCCAGTATCTCGCGCCGGCGGCGCAGCAGGTCGCCCAGGGTGTACTCCGGGTTGATGTCGCTGATCACGGCCCTCATGCCGTAGACGGCGTGGAAGGTGGCCGACACGCGCACCATCACCTTCATGCCGGTGGCTATCCGCGCGCCGGTGGCTGCATAGAACTTCGCGCTCAGGCGCGGCAGGCTCGAGGCCCAGATGGATGCACCGATGCGGGCCACCGTGCTGCCGGCGTCGTCTTTCTCGATGAGCTCCATGTACATGTGGCCGTTGCTCACGCGCACGTCCACGGTCTCGGCCGTGACCCACACCGAGCGCAGGCCGGGGGTGGCCATGGCCTCCACGATGCGGCGGTTGAACTGTGATAGGGTAATTGCTTGTTCCATGTCGGATGCAAAGATAGCACATATTTTTGAACCATCTTGCAACATTTATGCTCTCCGTGGGTTAAATCTATTGGATTTATTTTAACTTTGCACACCACAAATATTACAACAATGATGAAAGAGATACCTGTGCTCCTGCTCACGGGCTACCTGGGCAGCGGCAAGACCACATTGCTCAACCGCATACTCACCAACGAGAAAGGCATACGCTTTGCCGTGGTGGTCAACGATATAGGCGAGGTGAACATCGACGCCTCCCTCATCCAGAAAGGCGGAATCGTGGGCGGAAAAGACGACGGCGACCTGGTGGCGCTCCAGAACGGCTGCATCTGCTGCACGCTCAAGATGGACCTCGTGGCCCAGCTCTGGGACATCGCATCGACGGGTCGCTTCGACTATATCGTGATAGAGGCCAGCGGAATATGTGAGCCCGAGCCCATCGCGCAGACCATCTGCGCCATCCGTTCGCTCGATCCGCGCTACGACCGCGACGGCGCCACGGTGCCGGTGCTCGACTGCATCTGCACGGTGGTCGACGCCCTGCGCATGAAGACCGAATTCGGCTGCGGCGACGCCCTGCAGCGCCCTGCCATAGGCGAGGAAGACCTCGAGAGCCTCGTGATACAGCAGATAGAGTTCTGCAACGTGATTCTTCTCAATAAGATTTCTGAGGTGACGCCCGCGGAGGCCGCGCGCATCAGGCAGGTGATCAAGGCCCTGCAGCCCGCCGCGCGCATCATTGAGTGCGACTACTGCGACGTGGACTTCGACACGCTGCTGGGCACCGGCGCCTTCGACTTCGAGGCAACGGCCACGTCGGCCACCTGGGTGCGCGAGCTCGAAGGCCATCACGACGATGACGACGATGACGACGATGACGACGATGACGACCATCACCATCACGACCACGAGCACCATCACGACCATGACCACGAGCACGAGCATCATCATCACCACCACCATCACGATGAAGGCGAGGCCGAGGAATATGGCATCCAGACGATGGTCTACTATCGCCGCCGCCCCTTCGACATCAATAAATTCGACTATTTCGTGGCCCGCAACTGGCCGGCCAACGTGATACGCACCAAGGGCGTGCTCTACTTCGCCGACAACCGCGACATGTCGTATCTCTTCGAGCAGGCCGGCGTGCAGAAAAAGCTGACGGAAGCCGGCATGTGGTATGCCACGGCTCCCGCCGACGAGCTCGCGCGCTTCATGGAGACCGAGCCGGGCCTGCGCCGCGACTGGGATGAAACCTATGGCGACCGCATGATAAAACTCGTGTTCATAGGCCGCAATCTCGACCGCGAGGCCATAGCCGCGTCGCTCGACGCCTGCCTGGCACCCGCCTGACGCCTGCTACAGGCGCTCCACCACGCGGCAGGGATTGCCGTAGGCCTTAGAGCCGTCGGGGATGTCGCGCACAACCACCGATCCGGCCCCTATCACACAGCCCCGGCCTATCCTGATGCCGGGAATCACCACGGCGGCGGCACCTATCCAGGTGTCGCTGCCCACTTCTACGCCGCCGCAGAGGGTGGCGTGGGGCGAGATGTGCACGTAGTCGCCCAGGCGGCACTCGTGGTCGACGCTGGCGCCGGTGTTGATGATGCAGTGCTCGCCCGTCTCGGCCGCCGCCTGCACGATGGCTCCCTGCATCACCACGGTGCCCTGCCCCAGGCGCGCCGTGGGCGACACTATGGCCGAGGGGTGCACCAGCGTGGCAAAGCCGGCTCCGGCCATGCGGGCGGCTATGGCCCGGCGGGCGCTGTTGCTGCCCACGGCCACCACCAGCGGGCCGCACACGCCGCCTGCTGCGGCCCGTGCCACGGGCACTCCGTCGAGCCGATCGGTGCGCGGTGCATCGTCGTAGAACATGCCCGGGGTGTGGCCGGCGGCGCGCAGGATGTCGAGAATCACGCGGCCGTGGCCGCTGGCGCCGAAGATGTTGATGGTAGCCATGTGTCTGTGCCTGTGTCGAGGGTTGTCAATAGGCCGTTACGGCCAGCTTGCGCGCGGCGGTGCGGTGGCTCTCGCCGTCCACGGTGATGGTGGCGCTGTAGAGGTAGATGCCCCGCTGCACGCGGCGTCCCGAGCCGTCGCGCAGGTCCCAGGTCACGGGTGTGGAGGTGAACATGTCGCTGCGGCCGCGCTCGGTGCGGGTCCACACCGGGTTGCCCAGCATGTTGTAGACCGTGACGGTGACGGTGGCCATGGCGTCCGGCGCGTCGTGCGTGATATAGAAGTTGGCGCTCGTGCGGGCCGGGTTGGCATCCGTGTAGAGGTCGAAGATGCGCGGCGCCAGGCCTTCCTCGGCGAAGAACTCGATGGAGCTCTCGGTGGCGTTGCCCGAAGTGTCCCACACGCGCAGGCGCAGGGTGTGCAGGCCCGGTTCGAGGTCGGGCATCGGGTAGGATATGGTGCCGCCGGGGGTGCCGTCGGGGTGGGGCGCGTAGAACATGGCGGCGTCGCTGTAGGTGGTGGCGCTGTCCAGGGTCAGTGTGATCTGGTGGCCCACGCCGGCGGAGGATACGTTGATGCCCACGTTGTCCGAGACGCTCGCGAGCACCATGGGCGATGCCACGGGCACGGCGTCGCCGGTCTTGAACGACGAGTGGTTGATCACGTAGCTGTCGATGGTAGGCGGCTCGGTGTCGGCCGGAGCGGTATCATCAATGCCGAAGACATAGATGTCGCGGTTCACGCCCACGGCGTCGCGGCGGTTGTCGGCCGTGGTGGCGTAGATGTTGAGCGTGGCGGGGGTGAAATTGTCGCTGATGTCGGCCGGCATGGGCAGCGTGGCCTTGAAGCGTCCGCCGGCCACGGGGGCGGCCACCGTGAGCAGCCGTTTGCCCATGTTCTGGAAGGGGGCGATAATGTCTATCTTGTTGTCGGGGCCCTGGGTGAGCATGGAATACTCGGCGTCGTAGAGCTCGATTGTGGCAGTGCCGTCGAAGTCGGTCAGGGGCTGCCCCAGGCCGTCTTCGATGTGGCCGGCCACCACGGCCCGCTGCAGGGCGGCCAGGGTGGTCTGGTCGTAGGGGTCGAAGGGCGCTCCGTCGATGCTGTCGATGCGCACCACGTTGGAGGGGATGAGCAGGCGCATGGCCGGGTCGCCGCCGAAGTGGTAGCGGGCGCGGTTGGTGTTGAGGTCCTGGGTGCCTCCGGAGTTGAGGATGTTGTTCTTGGCCTTGCGGTAGATGTCGCCGGCGCGCAGGAAGCGTCCCTGCTCGTCGCGGCTGCCCAGGGCGCGGCCCATGGCGGCCGTGAGATAGCCGTTGTTGGAGATGAGTACCGGGCGGGTGGGGCAGATGATGGCCACGCAGCCGCCGTTTCGCTCGGAAAGCAGCATTTCGCCGCCGCTGGTGCCGGGGCCGTCCCAGCGCATGAAATCGCAGGTGGCGGCGTAGAGGAAGGGCAGGTTGCGCAGGAAGAGCGACGACAGGTCGGGGTAGGTGATGATGCCTTCGCCCGTGAGGGAGTGGTCGCTGCCGTGGCCCACGTAGTTCCACCACAGGGCTCCCTCCTGCAGGCGGCGCATCATTTCCTCGCGGGCCTGGGGATACTGGCCGTTAATGCGGTCGTAGGCGTTGGTGTGCACCTTCGTCACGGTGTGTTGCTGGCCGGGCGCGGCCATGAGGTTGCTGACGAAAGCCTCCGTCTGGCGGAAGTGGTCGCCGCCGTCGCCGTCGTCGGCCACGGTGAGCACCATGTTGCGCCAGGGGCCGCGGGCCGATTTGTTGAGGTATTGCTCCACCTTGTCGACATACGACGCCGCCGCGGCGGCCGAGGTGGCCGGGATGCGGCCCACGGCCACACACAGCTTGTCGCCGCCCATCGATGTGCCGGAGCCGTCGTCGAGCATGGCTATGAAATCGTCGGTCACATAGCCGTTGCTGCCGTTGAGCGACTCCACTCTCTGGCGGTTGACCCATCCCGGCAGGGTGGGCCAGCCGGCATTCTTCATCTCGGGGGTGAGGTGGCGGTTGTCGAAGGTCTCGCGGCCCATGAGCAGGGCGTAGCGCAGGCGGCCGGGCGAGCGGTCGTAGAGCATTTTCAGGAACTTGCGCAGGGCGCCCACGTCGGCTGCTCCGCTGCCGAACTCGTTGTAGACGGCCTCGGGATTCACCACAGCCACGTTCATGGTGTCCGGCTCGGCGCGGTGCATGTCGGCTATGCGCTCGGCTGCGGCGCGCATCTCGCCCGGGGCGAATATCACCATGTCGATGTCGCTGAGGGCGTGCAGGTCGCTGCAGTCCACGTCGCCGGCATATTCGGGCGAGGGCAGGCGGCAGTCGTCGGCGAAGGCGGCGTAGTGGCGGGTGCCGGTATAGTCGTTGGTCCACACGGCGGCGGTGCCGTCCGTGCCGGTGCGCATGGCGTGGATGTTCAGGGGGTCGGTCACGTCCCACACGGTGGCTGCCGCGCCGCCGCCCAGGCGCTGGTGGCCCTTCTCGGAGCTCCACTCCAGGGTTTTGGTGTCGGGCAGCTCGAGCCGGCGCGTGTAGTTGACGGCCAAGTAGTCGAGCCACGCGTTGTAGACGGCCGACGATGGCGAGCAGTGCTTGATTACGATGGCGAGCTGGTCGGAGGGCTCCACGTCCACGGTGCGCGTCGAGGTGCCCATGGCGGAGTTCTGATATTTGCCCGCATTCTGCATTCCGGGGATGTTGTCCTGGTTGATACGCTCGAGCTTACGGCCGTTCACGGTGAATTCCAGGTAGGAGGCGGCGGAGGGGGTGTTGGCCACGAAGTTGGTCTGGAACTTCACGGGCTCGCCGGCCACGCGGCCGGGGGTGCTGAAGGTGAAGGTGCGCTGCGGGGTGAGGCGGAAATCCTCGCCCACGAGCAGGGGGCCTTCATTGCCGGGCGACACCGCTTCCAGCTCGTGGTGGAGCACCTGCGTGAAGGTGGTGGCGGGATTCTGCGCCTCGGCCAAGCCCACGGTGGCGATGTCGCGCTGCGGGGCGCCTGTTTCGCTCAGGAAGTAGTAGCCGGCAGTGGTGTAGGGACTCCACTCCAGCACGGTCATGCCCCCCGAGGTGCGGGGCTCGTCGGGCCCCAGGGCGTAGAACACTATGCCGGCGGGCGACACGGCGGTCTGCACCTGGGGCAGGTCGTCGATATAGCCGGCGGCGTCGAGGCGGTCGGCCATTCGGCGGCCGCCGTAGCCGTAGACGCGCACGCTCTCCGGCGAGGAGAATCCCCACGAGCGCAGCTGTGCGGCCGTGATGCGATACAGGCCTGTGGAGGGCACGGCCACCTTCACCCAGTGGCCCGAAGCGAGCACCGACGAGGTGGCGAAATGGTCCGTCGGCAGCGCCATGACGCTCCGGGCGGCCCATAATATAATATTAAGGAGAAAGAGGAGTCGTTTCATCAGTAGTATAACGTAATGCGGGCGCTTTTATTGTACCCGCAGCAGGGCGAGTGCGTCGGCTATCCGCTTCATGGCCGCGCGCAGGTTGTCGTCGCTCGTGGCGTAGCTGAAACGGATATAGCCCGGCGCGCAGAAGGCCGAGCCGGCCACCGTGGCCACGTGGGCGCTGTCGAGCAGATACATGGCCAGGTCGCTGTCGGTGGCTATCTTGCTGCCGTCCGGTGCCGTGGCGCCCATGTAGTGCTCCACCTGCGGGAAGAGGTAGAAGGCGCCCTGGGGTTCGTTCACCTTCAGGCCGGGAATCTCGCGGGCCAGGGCCACCACTAGGTCGCGGCGGCGGCGGAAGGCGGCACACATCTCGGCCACGCACTCCTGCGAGCCTGTGTAGGCTGCCTCGGCGGCCTTCTGGGCTATCGACGAGGCGCCGCTGGTGTACTGTCCCTGCAGCTTCGACACAGCCTTTGCGATGGGCGCGGGCGCGGCGCAATAGCCTATGCGCCAGCCTGTCATGGCATAGGCCTTGGACACGCCGTTGATCACCACCACGCGGCCTTCCAGGCCCGGCAGCGAGGCCATGGACGTGAACTCGCCGGTGTAGTTGATGTGCTCGTAAATCTCGTCGGCCAGCACCAGCACCTGCGGGTGGCGCGCCAGCACGGCGGCTATGGCCTCGAGCTCCGGGCGGGTGTAGACGCTGCCCGTGGGGTTGCTGGGCGAGCACATCAGCACCATGCGTGTGCGGGGAGTGATGGCCTGCTCGAGCTGCTCGGGCGTGACCTTGAAATCGCTGTCGATGCCGGTGGCCACCTCCACCACCTTGCCCTCGGCCAGCTTCACCATCTCCACGTAGCTCACCCATGCCGGGGTGGGGATTATCACCTCATCGCCGGGGTTGACAGTGGCTAAAATCACGTTGCACAGCTCCTGCTTGGCGCCGTTGCCCACCACAATCTGCTCCGGGGCGAAGTCGAGGCCGTTTTCTTTGGCCAGCTTTTCGGCAATGGCCTTGCGCAGCGACATATAGCCCGGCACGGGGCTGTAGCGGGTGAAATTGTCGTCGATAGCCTTCTTGGCTGCTTCCTTGATGTGGGCGGGGGTGTCGAAGTCCGGTTCGCCCACCGAAAGATTGATCACGTCGATGCCTTGCGCACGCAGTTCGGCGCTGCGCTGCGACATGGCCAGCGTCTGCGACACGGCCAGCGATGCAACGCGCTGAGATATGAAGTCCATAGGGATAGTATTTTTTCGATTTTCTGCAAAG
>CAYUUN010000085.1:0-9044 GCA_964447895.1 uncultured Bacteroides sp.
TGTAGTTGCTTGCCAGGAAGTCGAGACCCCACTGCTCGTCGCAGCCTCAGAAGGGGAGGGCGTTGTCATCGAAATAGATCATGTCGGGATTGTACTCGTAGACGAGCTGGAGGGTGCGGTTCATCAGCTTCTTGCGATAGGCTTCGTCGGGTACGGAACATCCGTTGCCCCATTCCCACTGGCTATGGATTGTGCCGGAATTATCCCACCCGGAGCTGTGGGGGTGATTCTGTGCGTAGAGTTCCTGCGGGTCGTAGCCTTTCCACCATTTGTCCGAGCCGTCGGCATTAGGCTGATAGCCGTCTTCAAGAGTCAGGTTGCCGTCAAACCGCTGCGACGGTTCGAGCCACGACCATGCGTGGCTGGCGTGGACGCTGACACCGAGCGGGAGCCCCGCTTCGCGGCAGGCTTCGCTCCACTCCTTGACGATGTCGCGCCGCGGACCGATGTTGACCGAGTTCCACTCCTGATAAGGGCTGTCCCAGAGGTCGAAGTTGTCGTGATGGTTGGCGAGGGTCATGAAGTAGCGTGCGCCGACGCTCTTGTATAGCTCGACAAGCTCCTTGGGATTCCAGTTTTCGGCTTTCCATTCGTTGCAGAGGTCTTTGAGTCCGAATTCTGAGGGGTCGCCGTAATGGGCTACATGCCAGTTGTATTGACCGGATCCGGGGTAATACATGTGGCGCGCGTACCAGTCGCCGTCCTCGGCTTCGCATTGCGGACCCCAGTGAGCCCAGATGCCGAATTTGGCGTCCTTGTACCATTCGGGGCATTCCCAGTCGGCGAGGCTCTCCCATGTAGGCTGGAAGTCGCCGTCGGTATAGGCTTGGTCTTGGACGGGTTTTGTCGCGCCGGCGGCGAGGGCTAAAGCCAGCGGCGTAAGTAACAGTGACAGTCTTTTCATGTGAGGATATTAAGGTAGTGATTGGTTCGGGGTGTCAGGTCGGCGGCAGCGCCTACCAAAGATATTGGCAAAGATAGCCATAAAAAGACAACTGCAATAGCATGATATTGACAAATAATAGTACAAAATTGCTTATTGCATATATGACGACCCCCGCCTGACCTTTTGCGGGTAGGCGGGGGAAATCGGTATGTGACAGGTTCTTAATAGGCGATAGTGACGTCGGCTACGGTGGGCATGTGGTAGCTTGCGGCGGTGGGGCGGACGTAGGATACCTTGCGGGTCACTTTGTCGGCGGGGTAGGAGAGGATGAAGTCCATCTTGGCATCGGGGACGGGAGCGGGGAAGGTCTTTTCGTCGCCGGAGATTTCGGCGAAGCGTCCGCGCATAGTCTTCCACGAGTCGCTTTCGGGATAGTCGTTGAGGCTCGTACCGAGGATGCAGGGGATTCCGGCGTCGCGCAGGTGGCGGGTGATGAACTCAGCCTGATGGTTGCGGGTGACATCGCTCTCCTTGGTCAGCTCGGCTGATGCTACATTGAGCTTGATGGCGTGACCGAGGTCGAAAGTGGCGACCATGGCAGCGCAGGGGGTATTGCGGAACTGGTTGGGGAGGACATAGCTTTTTGTCTCGACGGCGGGGCGGCGCGAGAGGACTGCGACACCATTTTTCTCGCCGGCGGGAGCGTAGTAGAGATACATCCCGGCTTTGGCTGCCAGGACTGTAAGATCCTGATTGTGCTTGACGCCCTGAAGGGTGACGAAGTCGGGATGCTCGGCGGCGATATTGGCAGCTACCGCATCAAGTGACTGTGCGCCTTCCATGTTGTAGTCCATCACGCGTACGTCGACAGTCGAGGGGGTCTCGGCAAGCATTTTTTGCAGGAGTTCGGGATTGTCGGTGGTGATGAAGTCGACATCCTGGTCGATGAAGTAGGCGAAATGGTCGGCGGTCGAAGGTGTCCAGACGTTGATAGGCATCCCGAGGCGCTTGAATTCGGGGATGAAGTCGGTGTTTTTGTAGAAGACCTCAAACTGGAAGTCGGGACCATCGCTCTCCATCTCGACGAGCTTTTCGGGAGATACGCCGGTCAGGTAGTAGTGGGGCACGCCATATTTGCCGAGTTCTTCGTGGGCTACTGGCGAGAAGGTGATGTAGATCGTGCGGTCGGCGAGACCTTTCTCATTGACCATGTCGATCGATTTCTTGACGCAGAGGCGCTGGCGGTCCGGGTCGCCGATCCATTTGATCTCGTAGACGAGTCCGATGTTGAGTTCTTTGGCTTTGTCGAGATATTGCTCGGCGGTAGGGATTACCTCGCCGTTGCGCAGGCGTACGTTTTCCTGGAGGACGGTCGAGGGGGTATTGACGATCGTGTATCCGCCGATAGACTCGTCGTGGTTGACGACAAGTACGTCGTCGCTTGCGAGCCATACGTCAAATTCGGCATAGTCGGCGCCGATTGAGTCTGCTTTGACGAGTGAGCGGATGGAGTTCTGAGCCGAGCCCTCGGTATTCCAGTAGCCTCGGTGGGCAACAACTTTGGGACGCTCCGCCTGCATGGCTGCGCAGCCGGCAGCGATGGCGAGCGACATGATGATGAGTTTTTTCATGACTGGTTGGTAGGTTGATTATGTGTTATGATATAATGTTTACACTTTGCACTGCTAAGTTACGAATTTTCTGCAAGGGGCTTTTAAAAAAAGATGTTAAAATCATGTTGCGGCTGCGAGGGGATAAATGGAGGAGGCTGCGCCAAAACCGATGATTTTGACGCAGCCTCCGGAATGGGGTTGTGAGTATCCGGCTGATTATTTGCGGATACCGAGCTCTTTCTGCGCGATGATTGCGCGGTAGCGGTTGATGTCCTTCTTGATCAGGTAATCGAGAAGGCGACGGCGCTTGCCGACGAGTTGCTTAAGAGCGCGAGCTGTTGTATAATCTTTGTGATTTGACTTGAGGTGCTCAGTCAAATGAGCAATACGGACTGAGAATAATGCTATCTGGGCTTCAGGTGAGCCAGTATCAGTCTTGCCCTTACCGTACTTCTCAAAGATTTCTACTTTTTCTTCAGAATTCAAGTGCATTGTCTTGTGAAGTATTAAAGTGTTAGTAATTAAAAATATATGGTGTTGTTTGGATTTTGCGGTGCAAAGTTACTGAAAATTCCGGAAACGCCAAGCGTCAGTCCATTGAAATTTTCTCTTTGGAGGGATTGCGGAAGTGGATTTTTCCCTCGATGTATTCCTGTGTGGCGATCAGTGTGGGCTTGGGGAGCTTCTCGTAGTAGCGGGAGATTTCGATCTGCTCGCGGTTTTCGGAGATTTCCTCGAGATTGTCGTTGAGCGATGCGAATTCCTGGAGCTTCTTTTCGAGGTCGTGTTTCATTTCGCCGGCGATCTGGTTGGCGCGCTTGGCTATGATGCACACGGTTTCGTAGATGTTGCCTGTGGCCTCGGAGAGTTCAATCACGTCACGGGTGACGGTGTTGAGAGGGGCATTTGATTTCTTGTAGTCCATGACTATTTATTACGGTTGTAGATTGTTCTTATATCAGTCTTTCACGTGGCGCGAGGCAATCTTGAAGATGTTGTCGGCCTCGGCACGGTTTGAGCTTTCGGGATAGTTGTTGATGAAGGAGTAGTACTCGTCGATCACCTCGCGGAAACGGTCTTCCTTGCGCTCGTCCACGCTCTGGTCGGCTTCCTGATAGCGAGCCTTGAGCACGAGCAGCTCGAGGTCTTCCTTGTACTTGGAGTAGGGATAGTCCTTGATGGCGTTCTTGGCCACTATCACTGCGCTCTCGTAGTTGTTGCCCAGATAGTTGCCCAGGTTGTAGTAGAGCTGGGCGTTCTGCAGCTGCTTGAGGGTGAGCTTGTCCTGCAGCTCGAAGATGGCGTTCTGCGCCACGTTCACTTTGTCGCTGCGGGGGAAGTAGTCGAGAAAACCCTGGAGCTCCTGGATGGCCGTGAGGGTGCCCGTCTGGTCGAGCTGGGCCTCGGGCGAGTCGAGATAGTAGCCATAGCCGCAGTAGAAGCGTGCGAGCTCGGCGAACTTGCCCTTGGGGTAGCGCTGATAATAGCTGCGGAAATAGGGGCCGGCGCTCTCGTAGTCCTTGTTCTCGTAGTGGCTCATACCCAGCAGATAGAGCGATTCTTCGGCCTTGTCGGAGCCTTTGAACACCGTGACGCAGTCTTTGAGCAGCGTGGCGGCCTGCACGTAGTGCTTTGACTCGTAGGCACGCTTCGCGTAGTCGAATTTATAGTCGTAGTCGGTGCTCTTCTGCGCGCGCTGGTATTCGCCGCACGAGCAGGCCACTATCGAGAGGATTATGAGCAATATATAGTTTCGCATTCGAAATTTCGTAGGTTTCAGCTCACAAAGTTACATTATTTTTACGAAATAGCGCAGCTTTTTTCTGTCAAATCTGCGCTGTTTAACTTTAATTATATGATTTTCCAACCAAAAGCATCTATTCAGCTATATGCTAAGCCGCAAGGAGAAAACTCGCGCAGAGGCGCCGGGAATTATATAAATTACTGTGATTCAGCGACAGAGAACATCGCTACGCCCTTCATCGATGGTTAATAGAACCTTACATAATCCTCTGCGCCTCCGCGCGAGACCTATCCAAAAGCCGCCCCTCAGAATACAAGCGCCCCGCGGCGGGACCGCAGGGCGCTCTGATGCTAAGAGGCTACCGGGAGATTACTGGTGGGCGGGGCGCAGCAGGTCGTTCACCACCTTCACGGGGTTGAAGGTCGAGGCGGGAACTTCCACGAACACAGTGTTCCAGTCGCTCATGGCGCCGTTCCACAGGCCGGGGAGCTCGAGCGCACGCAGCTCGCGTCCGGCAAAGCTCTTGGAGGAGATGAAGCCGGTGTCGGGGTCTACGTACTCGCGCAGGTCGTAGGGCTCGCCGTCGAAGTCGCGTATGTAGCACACGAGGTCCACGGGGTTGAAGTGGGTGGCTGTAGCCATCATGGCCGCGGCCTCTTCGTCGGCGGTGTTTATTTGGGTGCTTTCAAGAATCTGAGGCGAGGCACTCCCGTCGGGATTGTAGGCGAGATACGGGCCGCCGCCGGGTTCGCCCTCGTTGCGCACCATGCCGCACACGCGCAGCGGACGGTCGAGCTTGGCCAGCATGTATTCGGGGTCGGCAGCGTCGATTTCGGGAGCGCTGATGCACAGGGTCTCCTGCATGAAATCGGCTATCTCGGCCAGTTCGGCGGGGCCGAAGTCGCCGGAGGTGAGGGTGTCGATGCAGGCCTCGATGCGGTCGTGCACCTGCATGAGCACACCGCCCAGCACGCGCTTGTAGCGCAGGGTGTCGACGCGACGGGCCTCGGGCACTACATTGTCGATATTCTTGATAAACACCACGGTGGCGTCGAGGTCGTTCAGGTTTTCAATGAGGGCACCGTGGCCGCCGGGACGGAACACAATCTCGCCGTCGGCATCGCGGAAGGGCGTGCCGTCGAGGGCGGCTGCGGGGGTGTCGGTACTGGGTTTCTGCTCGCTCAGCGACACGTTGATTTTCACACCGGTAGCCTTCTCTACTGCGGGCACGGCGGCTGCCAGCTTCTCCTCGAAGAGCTTGCGATGGTCGGCCGACACGGTAAAGTGGATGTCCACTCGGCCATCGGCAGCTACGGTCTGCACGCCCTCGTAGAGCTGTTCTTCGAGCGAGGTGCGGGTGGCGCCGCCGTCGTAGCGGTGGAATGTGAGCAGCGCCTTGGGCAGTGCGCCGTAGTTCATGCCTTCCGGTGCTATGATGGCCTTCACGAGGTCGCGGTGGCGTCCGGCAGCCACGAGAGCGGCGGCATCGGCGTCGTACATGCGTTTGGCTGCTGCGTCGAGCTCGGCGCGGAAAGGCAGGCGGTCGAGATTGGCCACAAGCTCGGCCACGGGCGAACCCGCGGGAGCCTCCTGCACATCGCCGTCGGCAAAAGCGAAGAGAGCCTTGAACATGCGCGAGGCAGCGCCCGAGGCAGGCACAAACTTGGCAGCGCGGCCGCCGTCGGCCAGGAATCGCTCCCAGCGCATGATGGCGCTGTCTTGCTCGGCCTCGTCGAGCACGTGGATGCCCTCGCCGGGACGGGCCGAGCCCTTGAGGCGGAGATAGGGGAAACCGGTGGCGAAACGCTTCATCTGCGATTCAAATTGTTCGGCGCTGATGCCTCGCTTGGCAAGGCTCTGTAGATCTTTTTCGGTGAGCATGGTGTCAGTGACGTATACGTTTTATTAGGTTATAGGCTTGTACGATTCCGGCTTCTCCGGCTTTGCTCAGGTCGGCAACGCCGGCACGGCTGTCGCCCGTCTTGAGGCGTATGTAGCCGCGATTGTAATAGGCTTCGCCCATGTCGGGCTTGAGCTCGATGGCCCGGGTGTAGGCCGCTATCGCCCCGGGATAGTCGCGGTTTTCGAGCAGCAGGTTGCCCTTGTTGAACCAGGCCACGGCCGTGCCGGGGCTCAGCTCCAGGCCGCGGTCGGTGTCGGCCAGGATCTCGGCCATCGCGGCCTCGGCCAGACGCAGACGCGTGGCGCCGTCGATGCTTTCGTCCGGGGTGTCGCGGTCCACCTGCAGCTTGTGGTAGCGTGCCTGGGCGCGCAGCCAGTAGGCCGGAGCGAAGTCGGGCATAAGGGCTATGGCGCGGTCGATGTCGGTGATGGCCGCGGCGTAGTTGCGCGTGGTCACGAAATCGAGGGCGCGCCCTATATAGTCCACAGCGCGGGGCGTGTGCACGCCGGCTATGAGCGAAGTGTAGTATTCGATGCTGTTGAAGTGGCGGCGTATGATGTCCTCGTCGAGAGCCGGAGTGCGGTTGGTCACCACCACGGCATAGCGCAGGGCGCGCGTGGCGTTGAGGTCGTCGATTTCCTTTATATAATATGTGTTGGTGCGCAGCTCCGAGGGCGACGAGTAGTAGCCCAGCTCCATCATGGGCTCGATTTCGATGGCCACGTTGCGGTCCTGCACGCGGCCGCGGATGGCCGTGTTGTTGTACTGCTCGTGTATATCGGCGTTGTCGTCCACCGTGAGCAGCGACGTGAATCGGCGCGACACCAGTTCTTCCGGCACATCGGCCGAGGCCACCGCTTTGCCCTCCTGCTCGCCTTCCTCCACGGGCCTGGCGTTCATGGCCAGTTGCTTGGCCTTATTATACGTAGCTTCGGCGCGCGCTTTCTGCCCCATCGAGCGCTCTATATCGGCACGCAGCCACAGCGCGTCGGGAAAGTCGGGAAAGGCGTCGGCCACGCGGTTCACATCGGCCAGGGCGGCCGTGTAGTTTCCTTTCGCCCTGTGCAGCAGGGCGCGGCTGTAGAGGGCGCGGTAGTTGTCGGGCTCGAGGTCGAGCACGGCCGAGAAATCGTCGAGAGCGCGGTCGTTGGCATTCACTTCGGCCAGCAGCAGGCCGCGGTTGAACAGCGCCGTGGAGTTGGCGGGCTCAAGCTGCAGGGCATAGTCGTAGTCGGCCATCGCCCCGAAATAGTCGTCGAGTTGATAGCGCAGATATGCGCGGTTGATGTAGAGACCGGCCATCTTGGGCTGCAGCTTCACGGCCTCGTCGATGTCGGCCAGCGCCTCGCGGGTGCGGTTGCCGGCGCGCATGGCCATATCGGCCCGCATGATGTAGCCGTTCAGGGCATGGGGGTTGATGGACAGGGCCTTTTCGATGTCGGCTGCCGCGCCGGTGGTGTCGTTTTCGGCAATGCGCAGGCGCGCGCGGCCCAGGTAGCCGTTGTCGTAGGCCGGATAGTAGCGCAGCAGCTCGGTGTAGGTGGAGTCGGCCATCGCGGGCTGACCGGCGTCCTGCTGGGCCATGGCCATGTTGAACAGCAGGTTGCGGTTGCGCGGCAGCAGGTCGAGAGCATGGCGATAGTCTTCTACGGCCGCCGAGTCGCGCCCTTGGTTCTGGCGCGCCACGCCGCGCACCTCCCATGCATCGGCCACAAACGGATTCAGGTCTATCGAGCGGGAAGCGTCGGCCTCGGCTCCGGCATAGTCTTCGAGGTTGTACTTGGCTATCGCACGCAGAAAATATGGTTCAGCCAGATAGGGCTTGGCATCTATCACGCGGTTAAAATACTGGATGGAAAGCACATAGTCCTCGAAATACAGGGCATTGCGGCCCACCCGAAGCACCTGCTCGGTGTTTATCTGGGCCGCCGACTGCACGGCAGCCGCTGCAACGAGGCACAGCGACAGCACGAGGCGGCGTAGTGTGGTGACGTACTTCATAGCGATATACACTGCAAAAATAAGCAATAATCGGCGGAACGCCACATTTATTAAGAAAATTTATGTCTCAAAAAACCATAAAACCTCTTTAAGTGTTAAGAATCTATATATTCAAATCTCTTATTCATGCCAATATGAAAAAACTACTGCTCGCTCTCGCGCTCGTCACTGCATGCTTTACCGGCGCACACGCCCAGCGCACCGAAATCACCGTGGGATACGGCGGATTCACACAGATGGACGCCACCGACTGCCGCGACGGCTGGCATGGGGTGAACAACGCCTGGGGCGCCATCACTGCCGGCATCAACTATCAGCTCACCAAAAAGCTGTGGGTGGGCCCCTCCTACTCCTTCTCCAGCGCGAGCACCAAAGGCGAGCCCCACTCCCATATCGCCTATCACGTGCTACTGGCCAACGGCCGCTACGACTACTTCCACAACGGCATCTTCACCATCTACGGCCACGTGGGCGTGGGCGTGATCATCAGCTATCTCCAGCCCTGGGGCATGGATTCCTACAACCGCTCCTACTTCGGCGTGCAGCTCTCGCCCATCGGCGCCATCGCGCGCATCAGCCGCAAGGTGTCGCTCTACGGCGAGGTGGGCTACGGCGCCCAGGGCATGCTCCAGGTGGGCGCCCGCATCAACCTGTAGGTACCTGTTCCACACACAGCGAAGCCTCCGGGTGAGCATTCCCCGGACTCGGTGTCTTTCAGTTATGGAAAAACTCGCGCCGAGTGCCCCACAAAGACGGAATACAAGCGACGCGCCGGGGGCGCGTCCCGAGACATAGCTGTGGGGTAAGCGTAGCGCACCCCGCGGTCAGAAGGACCCCCTCCGTTTTTTATCCGGCGAGCGCCCCCCCGAGGGCGTAGCCCGAGCGGGGGCATGCGAG
>CAYUUN010000086.1:0-8997 GCA_964447895.1 uncultured Bacteroides sp.
CATCACCGTTTCTTTTCGTGGAGCGGCGATTTTAAATCGCCATTCCATCGCCATTTCATCGCCATTCCATCGCCATTCCATCGCCATTCCTTTTCGTGGAGCGGCGATTTTAAATCGCCGTTCCATAGCTTTTCGTGCAGCAGGCCGCCCGCTGAGCCCCCGGCACATCAGAGCGCGGGCTCCGGCGCTGTCTCCAGCTGGTTGAGCACCAGGTGGTAATAGGTGCCGCGCCGGGCCATGAGCTGCTCGTGGGTTCCGCTCTCGGCCACGCGGCCGCGGTCCATCACCACGATGCAGTCGGCGCGGCGCACCGTAGAAAGCCTGTGGGCCACCACCACAACCGTGCGGCCGCTGAAAGCGTCCATGATGTTTTCCACCACGCGGCGCTCGGTGGTGGCGTCGAGGGCCGATGTGGCCTCGTCGAGCACTATAATCTCCGGGCGCCGATACACTGCCCTCGCTATGAGCAGGCGCTGCTGCTGCCCGCCGCTCAGCTCGAGGCCCGTGCGGCCTATGCGCGTGCCGTAGCCCATGGGCAGGCTTTCGATAAAGCCGTCGATGCAGGCCACGCGCGCGGCCTCGCGGGCCCGCTCAAGCGAGGGAGTGGCGTCGGACAAGGCTATGTTCGTCAGTATGTCGCCTGAAAAGAGGGTACCCGTCTGCATCACCACGGCCATGCCTTCCAGCCATGCCGGCTCGTCGATGTCGCAGAGCGGCAGAGACCCCACGGCCACCTCGCCCTGCGCCGGGTTGAAGAATCCGAAGAGGAGCTTCAGCACCGTCGACTTGCCGCAGCCGCTCTCGCCCACAATCGCCGTGGTGACGCCGCGGCGCACGCTCATGTCGAGGCCGCACAGCACCATGGGTAGCCCCGCTCCGGGATATTTGAACCACACTCCGCGGAAGTCGATCGACTCGAAGGGCGGCAGCTCCTTGTGGGGCCGCTCTTCCACTGAGGCGGTCATCACCTCTTCCAGGCGGTCGTAGGACATGTTCACGTCCTGAAACATGTTCACGGAGCCGATAAGGTTGGAGAACGGCGCCGACAGCCGCCCCACGATGTAGCTTATGGTCATCATCAGGCCTATGGTCATGCTGCCCTGCACCACCAGGGTGGCGCAGATGCCCGTGACGCAGATGTCGCGCAGCCTCACGAAAAACACGTTTCCGCCCTGCTGATACATGCGCAGGATGGCCTGGCGCAGCGACAGGTCGTTGATGCGCTTCTGCACCGTCTCCCAGGCGGCACGCCGCTGGTGCTGGGCGCAGTTCACCTTTATCTCGTCTATGCCGTTCACGAGCTCGTAGAGGTTGTTGCGGTTCTCGGCCTGCTTGGAGTAGCAGGCGTAGTCCACCTCGCGGCGCCGGCGCAGAAACAGCACCGTCCAGCCCACGCTCAGCAGCGTGAACACCACGAACACCACGAACACGGCCGGACTGAAATAAATCATCAGTCCCGAAAACAGCACCACGTTGATAGTTGTGAACAGGATGGTATCCGGCAGCGACACCATGAAATTCTGTATGCGGTTGTGGTCGTCCACCTTCTGTATCAGGTCGGAGCTGAGCTTGCGGGCAAAAAAGCTCATGGGCAGATGGATGATCTTGTTCAGATACTCGTTTATCATCTTGATGCTCATGCGCAGGCCCATGCGCGTGAGCAGATAATCCACCACGGCTCCGGACACATAGCTGCCCAGGAATATGAACAGCTGCGAAAACACCAGTAGCCATATCAGGTGCACGTCGCGGTTGCTTATGCCGTCGTCGATAGTGCGCTGAAACACAAAGGGCAAAGCCACATCGGCCGCCATGCCCAGCAGCATGAGGCCGCACACGGCGCCGAACGAGCGTGCGTGCTCCTTCACGGCCCGCGCGGCCAGGTGGCCCAGGTGGCGGCCGCCGCGCGGAATCGACGGCTGCTGCCCGAGAAAATCTTCCCGGGGGTCGGCCAGCACGGCCACTCCCTTGCCGTCCATCACGGCAAAGCATTCCTCGAGCTGGGCGCGGCTGCACACCTTCTTGCCCTCGGCCGGGTCCATGATGTGGTAGCGGCCGCGGCGCGCGTCCACGCGATACAGCACCACGAAGTGGCTCTTGTTCCAGTAGAGCACGGCCGGCAGCGGGAGCTCCGGCAGCAGGTCGATGCCCACACGCACGGCCGTGGCGTGCATGTGCATCGACTCGAGCGCCGCCACCATGTCGCGCACCGACATGCCCAGGCGGTTCACCTCCACCTTTTCGCGCAGCCACGACATGGGCACCCGCAGCCCGTAGTAGCGGCACAGCACGCGGATGCACGCTATGCCGCAGTCTGCAAACTCCGTCTGCTGAAACGAGTGTATGCGCCGCCCGAACATACCGTCAATGCAGATCGAGCTCGTTGTAGTCCTGGCCGCGGGGAGAGCGCACCGATTGCTTACCGAAATTGTAGCGAACCGACAGTGTCACACTCAGCGCATCGTAAAGGCTTTTTATCGAATAACTGTAGGACGGACTATTGAAATACTGTCTGCCTCGGTAATTGAGTATATTATAGATATCCACCGATGCTCTCCATCCGCTGGCCCAGCGCTTGGATGCTCCCAGGCTTAGAATATTCCTCGTATCGGAGTAGCGGCCGGGTAGCTTCCTGCCGGGCGACACAAAGTAATAGGCATTTACATCTATGTTGTGTTTCCGCGAAACGGTGTATTCTGCATCAAGAGTATATTCAAAAGTCCACTCTTTTTCTGATAAATCCACATTCTCAAAATGGGCATTTATATCAGTATACAGTAAATCTAATGACGTCTTGAAATAGAGATTACCTATCGAGCGGCTGTAGGCAAGACCGGTAATGAACCACAGGTAACTACCCATGTTCTCTGTGCCTGTAACCGTCATACCGTCGCGGTCGTATGTGTAGTCGAATGAGGCATTTGGTCTATAACTCACGGATACATTGGCTATAAGTGACTGTAACAACGTATAGTAGACACTACCATTCCATATAACTTCGTTTTTGAGATAGGGATTTCCTATGCTGTAGGTAGTGGGAGATGTCTGCACCATAGCCGGATTCAGTTTCTCGTAAAATGGATGACTGAGACGCCGGCTGAAATTAACCGAAACACTGTTGCTGTACCATGGCAGATTAACGTCGAGGGAGAGTGAGGGTATAAGAAATGTGGTGTTTCGGTTGAACGATACTTCTCCCGACTCGGATGTTCCTTTGGCAGAGTTATTCTCAAGTCTCAGGCCAGCACTCAAAGAAAATGTGCTACTGAGCTGCCCCATCCACATTGCATATACACTGCTGGTATTTTCCACATAGGAGAAGTCGTTCGTAAGCACATTGTAGCTGTCACGTGTCTCAGTAGCGCCATGGAAATAATCATATCCCATCTTTAACATATGGTTGCCTTTTAGCATCCATAAATAAGAGGGTTTCACGGATATTCCTTTTCTGGTATAATTGGTGTGTTGCATGATGTCGTTTGCGCCTGTGAGATATGCATAATCTTCCATATAACGTCTATGTGCATAATCCACTGAAACATCAAATTTACTACCGCGCGAGTCAGTCTGTAGCGTGTAATATCCTATTCCTCCCACAGCTTTCAGTTTCATCGGTGAATTGTTTACAATGCTCATGCATGTGGTTACTGGATTATGGTCTAATATGCTCTCTACGGACAACACATTGTTGACGGAATGGCTTCTTCCACCTCCTAAATTAAAAGAAAGACCGGCATTGCTTCGCTCGTTTACTTTATATTGCGCCGTGATTGAACCTGAAAGGCTAAAAGCATTACTGTTTTTTTTTCCGGTTTCTTCCACTGTCCGGCTGTCGGGCTCAACATAATGATACCACGCCATCTGCTTTCGTGTACCTTTACGGTAGTATGGGGAGACAGAGCCGGATAGGGAAAACTTTCCTTTACAATATCCGAACCACACGGAGCCGTCACCGCTATAGGTGCGACCATCGCGCCGGCCTGTCAACGACGCACTGCCCTGAAGTCCCTCCGACGGGTCATCAAGAATTATATTTACTATTGCATTCGCGCCATCGGAAGCTTCGTCGCTTCCGGGCTGGACAATCACCTCGATTGTCTTCACGCGGCCAGCGGGCAGGGCGTTGAGATAAGCTGTCATATCTTCCGTGCTCATCTTGAGATCGCGCCCGTTTATCCTTATGGCGGCCTGGCCTCGGCCAAATACGGAGGGCTGGCCGTTGCTGAAGTCTACGAGCGGTGTGAGCTGCGCCATTTCGAGCACGCTTGACTTGCGGTCGCGCAGTTCTCCGGGGTTAAAAATAAACTTGCCGGGCGCACTGGTGAGCATTTGTTGTTTCACCACAAGTTCGCCCAATTGATTTGATTTTTTACTCAGATAAATTGAGTCCTGAGCCTGAGAGGCTTTAACAATCTCTTTTTCATATCCGAGGCTGCTCACTACGATACTACGCCATTGCGCGCTGTCGGCAGGAAGAGCAACACGGCCATTGCCGTCGGCGAGCACGGCCTCGCGCAGCGTGGAATCGGCAGTGCACAGAAGCGTAGCCAGCGCACCCGCCACCGGCTCCTTATCGTCACGGTCGTACACTCCAAAAGAAATCACCGACTGCGCCGACACTGCGCAACAGCAAATATTCAGCATCGCAAAAAAAGCAAAATATCTCATTTATATATGATTTATTTCAAATTCGATATTAAATACATAAATAAAAGAGTGTCCCATGTACATTATTCTCATGAGACACTCTTAATTCATTAATTCTTGCAGATATCCCCTACCTTGTTGGTAACTATCACACACTCGAGATTTGCTCCGCCACAGGGATGGGCGTTAACACAATCTCCATTGGAAGTATTGCACTTTAAACCATTAGCACACACACCATTTGCGCCGCCCATCAGGTCCATCTCGGAGCTGAGGATGAGGGTTTGGTTCTCTGCAGGCAGAGAAGCGTCGACATGTTCTTTTACGAACTTTTGGATTCGGTTCAATTCCATGTTGATTTGAGTTTTGTGTTAAATCCGTACTTTCTTTATCTATAGGCATTTCCGGTTTCTCCTTTGTATCGTTATGCCACGCTGGTTACAACACGTAGCGTTGCTCAAAGCGGCGAACTATCTGTGTATCTATGTCTTCGGCGCTGTAGCCGTGCAGGCATTCTGCGGTGTCAGGCCTTTCAACAGCTTTTTGTCGGCAACCGCCTCCGCATATCGGGGCGATGCGGCACTCCCGGCAAGCCGGACGCGAAAATTTGGCTTTCATGCGCCGCTCCAGCACATCGGGGTCGCGCCAGCTGGCCGTACCGTCCTGATTTAGGCGGCCGCAACTGTTTTCTTCGCTGAAGTCGCGGGCGGTACAGAAAAAGAGATTGCCGTCGTAGTTCACGAGCAGATTGTTGCGCCGGTCGCCGTAGCACGGAAATTTCACCGTGTTGAGCATGGCCGGCGATGTGCAGTTGAGGCCGGCCTCGCGGAAGGCAGCCATTGTGGCTGCCACTGCATCCTGTGTGGTATCTTCGGCCGGACCGTCTGTGCTGTCTTGCCACACACGCTGCAAGTCGATGCTCAGCCTTGCGCGCTCGTCGCCAAAGTTCTTGAAATCATCTACTATAGCCTTCACGCTCGCGATATTTTCGTAGGTGTAGTTGATGCGCGCCAGCACAGAAAAACCAGCGAGGAGCGCGCGGCGTATATTTGCCACTATGGCATCGTAGCTGCCGCCGCCGGAGGCTGTGCAACGCACCTTGTCGTGCAGCTCGCGGGCGCCGTCGAGCGTAATCTGAAATCCGGCATCGATGCCGCGCAGGCGCTCGAGTATCGCGTCGGTGAGCAGATAGGCATTCGTGGTGAAATGCATATGCAGCCCCACACCCCGCTCCTTGCACCGCCGGGCAGCGTGTTCCACTATCGGACCGGCAACATAGCTGAAATACATCAGCGGTTCGCCGCCGAAAAACGACAGATTCAGCAATTTCAGCTCAGGCACGGCCGTTACGCGGTCGATAAGATTGCACACGGCCTCAAGCACATCGGGCTGCATTTTCGAGCCGGCCTGATGCTTTTCGTAGCAGTACCAGCAGCGGAAATTGCAATTGAGGGTGGGATTGATGTGCAGATGAAACACCGAAGCATCATTGTCGCATTTCTCGATATAGGCTGCAAGGGCAGAAGGCTCATCGGCATCGTCGTCGACAAATGCACCTATTTCGTCGAGCCGCGCACGCACCTCCGGGTCGCATTCATCTATGCGGTGGCCGCTCGTGGTGATTGCGGCAGAGTTGCAGATGGCAAAGCCGTCGCTGGTGGCATTGTACACCAGGGTGTAGCCATTGCCCAGGTCGATGCAACTGTTGTAAATGCTGGGGTTCATATACGCAAGCTGTTAAAACCGGCCGGTGTAGATGTTGCCGATGGCTGTTGTTATGGTGAGGGTGGCGCTGGAGAGAGGACCCACGTACACGCAGGCCGGGGCATCGGAGTTGAATTCATAGATAGAGGTGACACCGCTTTCATTGTCGATAAGCTCGAGCTCACACTCGCCCTCGCGATTGACAAAGTCGATATACAGCACCATGCCGTCATAACCACAGCTCACATTCTGAAATGCCGGAGCTCCACTTCCGGGACGAGAAGTAGGTTTACTTTTTTTATTTAAAGATATGGAAGTGTTACCTGACCCAGATGAAGCTTGCTGCGAATTTGCACCAAAGGGTAGAGCAAATGCTGCGGCAAAAACGATTATGTGAATAAAGTATTTCATAGTCGATGATTATTATTCTGCCGCAAATTTATGCCGTCAAAAGCACAAAAACAAATTTCTTGTAGATTATTTTATTGTTCATTCAACCCATAATCATCTTATTTCCAGCCATTTACAAAGTGAACAATTTTAAAATATTGTTCATCTAATAAGCCCAGCAAATATAGAATTATAACTAACTTATTTTTAGATGTTTACGCTAATTGAATTTAATGGTGAATAATCGCCTTGAATTCAAAATGAACAATGAAAATAATTGCATCGGTTGCATTTTTTTTTCTAATTTTGAAACAAAATAGCAAATGAAAATGAAAATACTGATTCATTTATTAGTTTTCGGGGTAGTTTCGATAGGTGTGTGCGGCTGCTCTTTCGGGCAAAAGTATGATGAACGCCTGGAGCATGCCGACGAAATCATGGAAGAATTTCCCGATTCGGCGCTGGCTATACTCGAGCGCGTGGACACGGCATCGCTGCGCAGCAACGACGACGTGATGCTGAATTGGCTGTTGTACGCCCAGGCTCGCGTAAAAAATGACAAGGACACTATAATTGACCTCGCACAAAAGGGTGTCACGAATTATTTCAAGTCGAAAAAAGACATTCCGCATCTGATAAGGGCACTATATTATAACGCGCGCAATTCTTTTATTTGTAATGATCTGCCGAAAGCCACTGCCGACGCAACACGCAGTCTTGAATTGGCAGAGGAAAGGAAAGATACTTACTGGTGTGCCCGCAACTCGGAATTAATTGCAGATATGTTTGAGCGATCCTACATGTTTGAAGAGGAGCTACACCACAGAATAGATGCTTACACGTATTTTACTGAATGTGGCCGGGAGCTAAATCGCCAATGGGCATTACTTGATTTGGGTGTAAACTATATATGTCTCGGAGATACAACAAAATATCTGGAATATTTAGATTCAGTAGTGGATTTGTCGAATAAAAACATCGAGAATTTCAAGTATCGTATTGTAAACGGTTATGCTAAATCATCCCTATACATTTATTTTATAAATATACGAGACTTCGATAATGCCAGCCAATATGAAAAGGAAGTAATTGATATCTGTTCAACATATCCCGATGTTGCAAGTTTCTGCGCTCTGGCGGACGCTAATTCAAACAGAGGTAACTTTGAAGAAGCACATGCCTACATCGATAAAGCCGGCGAAATTGCGAGCTGCAAGCAAGACACAGTGTACATATACGCATCTCTTAGCCAACTTTATAGATACGCTGGCAATCTCGAAAAATGCGACTACTACACCATGCTTGTCAACAAGTATCAAATTCAGAGTGTCCGAGAATTCATGAAGCAGTCGGTGGCGGTGGAGCAGCGGAATATAAAGCAAGAGGAACTGGCACGGGCGCGCGAAAGGGAGTTGAAGCTGCGCATGTGGATTGTGATTATAGTACTGGCAGTAGCAGGCATAGCGGCTTGGGCGCTTACCTACTATCGCGGGCGTATAAAATTGAAGAACGCCGAAATCGAGAAACACGCCGCCGAAATATTAGCAATTAATGAACAATTGGAAAATGAGCGCTTCTCGACCGGGGAAGTGAGGACGCTCCTTCAGAGAATCTACAAAAATCAATGGGAAACCATAGGCCGACTCATGAAGCGGCTGAATAAGATAGACCCGGCAAGCCGAGAGCGCGACAAGATTCTGAGAAAAATGGAAGCCGAACTGGGCAAGCTGTCCGACCCGGCCGGCCTCCGCTCTCTCGTGGAAGAAATAGACAGGGTGTACGACGGGGGCATTTCCGAACTGTCGGGCGAACCATTCAATCTCACCACCCCGGAAACCGACATGGCTGCGCTTATCGTGACTGAAATCGACTCTGCCACCGCTGCAAAATTGCTGGGCGTGAACCGCAACACCTTCTACACCCGCCGGCGCCGACTGCTGGCGAAAATCGCAGCCGCGGCCGACACCGGCGCCACCATGCCGCCCGTGGCGAGCATTCTGCTGGCCCTCACCCAGCAAGCCGACTCCCCCGACTTCAATGACTGGCTCGACGAATAAAATCAACGATGTATCTCGCCCGAGTACAATCTTCCTCAATGCAAAACTTGCGCAAAGTACCCCGATAGGGCATTGCCTTATATCATAAATGGTAGAGAACGGGACGGAAGGACGGGAGGCCTGAGCTATCCCGCGGCGCACCATTTATATTGACGGCCAACATGGCGGTAAACAAAAGTATCCACCTCTGCATGGCCAG
>CAYUUN010000087.1:0-5190 GCA_964447895.1 uncultured Bacteroides sp.
TCGCCGACGGCGGCATAGGTTTCGACTACCGCATGGCCATGGGCATACCCGACTATTGGATCAAGACCCTCAAGGAAAAGAAGGACGAAGACTGGCACCCAACGTCGATATTCTGGGAGCTCACGAACCGCCGCGCCGACGAAAAGACCATCTCCTATGTCGAGAGCCACGACCAGGCGCTCGTGGGCGACAAGACGGTGATTTTCCGCCTCATCGACGACAAGATGTACTGGCACATGAACGAGTTTGACGACGACATGACCGTGGCGCGCGGCATGGCCCTCCACAAGATGATACGCCTCGTCACCCTGGCCACCATCAACGGCGGCTACCTCAACTTCATGGGCAACGAGTTCGGCCATCCGGAGTGGATCGACTTCCCCCGCGAGGGCAACGGCTGGAGCTATAAATACGCCCGCAGGCAGTGGAGCCTCGTCGACAGCCCCTTCCTCAAATACAAGCTGCTCAACGCCTGGGACAACGCCATGATTCAGCTCGTGAGCGGCGTGCACAACTTCCAGGCCCTGCCCGTGCGCAAGCTCTGGGAGAAGGACGACGACCAGGTGCTGGCCTTCATGCGCGGCGACCTCGTGTTTGTCTTCAACTTCAACCCCTTCAAGAGCTTCGACGGCTACGGCATCCTGGCTCCCGGCGGCAGCTATACCACGGCGCTGAGCACCGACAACCCCGCCTTCGGCGGCTACGGCAACGTGGACGAGACCACCCGCCACCTCACCCTTTCCGACCCGCTCTATGCGCCCCACGGCGTGGAATGGCTGAAGCTCTACCTTCCGGCCCGCACCGCCATGGTGCTCCGCAAGCAGCCCTAAAAAAAGCAGCTACAAAAAAGCCTTTCCGCGGCTGCGGAAAGGCTTTTTTGTAGTCGCTTGAAATATTTACTTCTCGATCTCGGTGGGACGGAGCTCGTAGGCCGAAACGGCGATGGTGAAGCCCCAGTAGATGAATGCGATGCTCACCAGGAACGATACCATGAACATGTTGCTCACCCAGCCGGCTTCCATGAAGAAGAAACCGATGAGGCAGAGAAGCACGCCGTTCACCACGCCCAGCCAGCGATAGCGGGCACGGTTGCTTGCCGTACAGGCATCCACCAGCGCCTCAACGCCCCAGAAAAGGAACAGGAAGGCAAGGAAGTAGGGGAACACCATTTCGCTCAGGAACACGTTGCGCACCAGCACGAAACCGATGAAAATGTCGATCACGCCGCCGGCCAGCCACCAGCCCCACGTGCCGTGGGTCTTGCCGCTTGCCGAAACGCTCAGCTGCACTGCACCTGCAAGAATCAGGAGCCAGCCGAAAATCTGGGATGCCACGGCATATCCGGCCTCAGGCCAGAACCAGTAGGCAAAACCGCCTACCACCATGAGCAGACCCACAAGAAGAATCACCCACCATGCGCGGGTTGTACCGAGGTTTGTTGCATTAAAGGCTTTCATAATGAGAGTTGAATTTTGGTTAAACTGTTTTTGATGTCTGTTTTCAGTGCGGTGCGCGCTCTTGGCATCGCTTGTTACATAAAAAACAAGCACCGGTAGGTTTTTGTTGGCCGCCACGCTATTTTTTCGTAATTTTGTGCGATGATTTACCCTGCAGCCACATTTGAGAAGAAAATAGGTTTCGACGCCGTGCGCCGCGCCGTGGCCGAAGCATGCACCTCGCCCATGGGGCGCGAGGAGGCCGACGCCATGTCGTTTGCCACCAATCCGGCCCAGGTGATGCTGCAGCTGCAGCGCACCGCCGAGATGCTGGCGCTGTCGTCGCAGGCCGACACCGAGTTTCATCTCGGCGCCATCCACGACGTGCGCGCCGACCTGCGCTCAATCCGCGTGGAGGGCTCGTTCATGCCGGCCCAGGAACTGATGCAGCTGCGCTCGGTGCTGGCCACCGTGGCCGATCTCGACGCCTACTTCTCGGCGCGGCGCGACGACCAGGGCCACTCGGCGCTCCCGGCGCTCGACAGCATCGTGATAGACCTCGTGCCGCTGCCCGACGCCGCCCGCGCCATCGACCGCCTGCTCGACCGCTGGGGCAACGTGCGCGACACCGCCTCGCCGGAGTTGGCCGAGATACGCCGCTCGCTGGCGTCGATGAACGGCTCCATCGCCGGCGCCATGCGCCGCGTCATGGCACGCGCCGTGCAGGAGGGCTGGGTGGAGCCCGACGCCTCGCCCGCCGTGCGCGACGGCCGCCTGGTGGTGCCCGTGGCGCCTGCCAACAAGCGCCGCATCCCCGGCATCGTGCACGACGAATCGGCCTCGGGCAAGACCGTGTTCATCGAGCCCGCCGAAATAGTGGAGGCCAACAACCGCCTGCGCGAGCTCGAGATGCGCGAGCGCCGCGAGGTCACCCGCCTGCTCGTGGCCATGGCCTCGGTGCTCAGGCCCGACATCGCCACTATGCTCGACAACCTGCAGCTGCTGGGGCAGCTCGACTTCGCCGCCGCCAAGGCCCGCTATGCCGCCGCCAGCGGCGGCACCCTGCCCCCGGTGGCTCCGCAGCCCGAGATGGAGTGGTACCACGCCTGCCATCCGGTGCTCCAGGCATCGCTCGAGCGCCAGGGCAAGGAGATAGTGCCGCTGGACATCACCCTCTCGGCGCCGGACAGCCGAATCCTCGTGATATCGGGTCCCAACGCCGGCGGCAAGTCGGTGACGCTCAAGACGGTGGGCATCGTGCAGTACATGCTCCAGTGCGGCCTGCTGCCGCCCGTCTACGAAAACTCCCGCATGGGTATCTTCGACGGCATCTTCATCGACATAGGCGACGACCAGAGCATCGAAGACGACCTGAGCACCTACTCCTCCCACCTGCGCAACATGAAATACTTCCTGGCCCACGGCACGGGAAGCACCCTGGTGCTCATCGACGAGTTCGGCGCCGGCACCGAGCCCACCATAGGCGGCGCCATCGCCCAGGCCATCCTCGCCCGTTTCAACGAGCAGAAGATGTGGGGCGTCGTCACCACCCACTTCCAGAATCTCAAGCACTTCGCCGAGGAAACACCCGGCCTGTGCAACGGCTCCATGCTCTACGACCGCCAGCTCATGCAGCCGCAGTTCCGCCTGCTCATAGGCCACCCGGGCAGCTCCTTCGCCATAGAGATAGCCCGCAAGACGGGTCTGCCCGAGGCCATTATCGATGCCGCCGAGGCCATCGTGGGCAGCGACTACGTGAACATCGACCGCTATCTGCTCGACATCACCCGCGACAAGCGCTACTGGGAAAACAAGCGCGCCGACATCCGCCGCAAGGAGAAACGCCTCGACGAGACCCTCGAGCGCTACGAGGCCGACGCCGACAAGCTGCGTGAGCAGCGACGCGAAATCATAGCCGACGCCCGCGAGCAGGCACGCCGTATCATCGAAGGCAGCAACGCCGCCGTGGAGCGCACCATCCACGAGATACGCCGCACGCAGGCCGACCGCGAGGCCACCCGCGAAGCACGACGCCGCCTCGACGAGGAGCGCCGCAGCGTGGCCACCGACACCACGGCCGACGCCGCCGACCATCCCCTGACGGCCCGCGCCCCCAAGCGCCGCAAGAAAGCCGAAAAGGCCATCCCCGCGGCCACCGCTCCGGCCCGCCCTCTCCAGCCCGGCGACAGCGTGCTGCTCGACGGCGCAGGCACCCCCGGCACCATCGAAGCCATCCGCGGCGACAGCGCCACAGCCGTCTTCGGCCTCATGCGCACTACCGTGAAGCTCTCGCGCCTCACCCCCACCCTGCGCCGCCCCGCCTCCGGCGCCCGCGCCACCACCATCGTGAGCAGCGCCACCACCGAGCAATCGCGCGAGCGACAGCTCCACTTCCGTCCCGAGATAGACGTGCGCGGCATGCGCGCCGACGAAGCCGTGCAGGCCGTGACCTACTTCATCGACGACGCCCTCCAGTTCAACGCCGGCCGCGTGCGCATCCTCCACGGCACCGGCACCGGCGCCCTGCGCCAGTACATCCGCCAGTACCTCGCCACCGTGCCCGGCGTCCGCGCCTTCCGCGACGAAGACGTGCGCATGGGCGGCGCCGGCATCACCGTCGTCGAGCTCTGACGGCCTGCCGCCTCGATGCAAGTAGATACAAAAATACAAAAGCGCCAAAAGAAACAAAAAAACAGGAAAACTCGCGCAAAGTAGCCGCAGAGAAATTTAAAAAGCTGGCGCCCCTATCTGAGACGCGCCGGCGAGCGCGTCCCGAGCCATAGCCGCGGGGTAAGCGGAGCGCACCCCGCGGACATGCATCTCCACCCCTTAATCCGGCGAGCGACCCCCGAGGGCCACGGCCCGACGGGGTCATGCGAGCCTGATTATTCCAAATCATCAGGCAGATTATACTCGTCTATCTCAATACAAGCCTTTCGCAACCATTCTGCAAATTCATCCCGAAATGGAATTTTACGGTGATGCTCCGCCTGATTGCGAATGTAGCTTTTCACCGCCTCTACCTGTCCGCGTGAATAACTGAAATGCCCTCCACCATCCTGCCATCCGAAGCGACCGACACATAGCCGGTTTCGATTAATCCACTTGGAACTCTCAATCTTCACGGTGGTCATTATAGCGGTTTCGCCCACCTTCCCTGCCGTGCGATAAAGCATGTGGATATGGTCTCTGTAGCCTCCCACTTCAATTGCCTGTACGCCCTCGATTCTATTCAACACATTAGCAACTACGGCATACAATTCTTTTTCCCATTTAGGCAAAATCAGACCAAGGCGATATTTCACACCGAACACGGACATGATGTATATTTGTGACATTGAGCGCATGTGCAAATTTATATATATTTTTCGGGGTGTGCAAAAAGCCCTCTTCCTGCCCGCGCGGCGTGCCGCGCGGGCAGGAAGAAAGAGGGGGAGGGGGGGATGGCGGTACCGCGGGGTGCGCC
Source organism: uncultured Bacteroides sp. (assembly GCA_964447895.1). Lineage (GTDB taxonomy): Bacteria > Bacteroidota > Bacteroidia > Bacteroidales > Muribaculaceae > CAG-873. The sequence goes on from CAYUUN010000087.1 coordinate 4,903, forward strand.
GCGCTTACCCCACGGCTATGGCTCGGGACGCGCTCGCCGGCGCGTCTATTTATTTTTCCCCACACCCCAAAGCGCCCTGAGACGCGCTCGACGGAGTGAGCGAGCTCAATATTAGCAATTTGCCGCCACTGGTCAAGTGCTCCACACCCAAGACATGCCGAAGAGCGCTCCATCCGCGCCACGGCGAGACGCGCCGGCGAGCGCGTCCCGAGCCATAGCCGCGGGGTAAGCGCAGCGCACCCCGCGGACATGCATCCCCATCCCCTTAATCCGGCGAGCGACCCCCGA
>CAYUUN010000087.1:5290-8982 GCA_964447895.1 uncultured Bacteroides sp.
TTAATCCGGCGAGCGACCCCCGAGGGCCACGGCCCGACGGGGTCATGCGAGCCTGTTTATTCCGGCCACGGCGAGATGCGCCGGCGAGCGCGTCCCGAGCCATAGCCGCGGGGTAAGCGCAGCGCACCCCGCGGACATGCATCCCCATCCCCTTAATCCGGCGAGCGACCCCCGAGGGCCACGGCCCGACGGGGTCATGCGAGCCTGATTATTCCGAACCACGGCGAGACGCGCCGGCGAGCGCGTCTCCGACGCTTTCTTGCCATCCGCCGCGCGGCTTGGTTAACATTTTTTAATACTTGCTTTTCGCGTGGATTAGATATTATGATGTAACTTTGCGGCATGAAAATCAAGGCTCGACATAGCAAGCAGTTGCTTTCGCCAATGAAAGCCCGTCTGCGCGCCGCTCTGCCCCTCGATTTCATCCGTTTCAGCACTCCCGCATAACCACGTTCAACCGTAGCCCGCGCAGGAGTGCGTTTTTTATATCAGGCAGCAGCAGAGGCCGCGCCCACCCCACACCGATCAATAAACAAACCAATCAATAAACAATATGAAAAAACTATTACTTTCTCTCCTGTGTGTCTTCGCACTCGCCGCGGCCACTGCCCACGCCGAGACCAAGACATACCAGCTCTGCACCGACCTCACAGAGATCCTCAACCCCGACAACGAATTCATCATTCTTTCAGATGGTGCTATCAGCAATGAAATCAAAGCTGCTACTAACGCTACTAACGGCAGTTCAGTAAGTGTAAAAACAGCTACTTCCGCACCGGAGACAATCCAATTGGACACGGACAATGTGAACGGTCAAAAACTTGGCCGATTCTCCTTCAAGGCAAATGGCGCATATTATGCCATGTATGAATCCACAAACGATAAATATTGGGGCATAAAAGACAATAACACGCAGGTTACATCAACAACACTCACCACCGCCAATGATTACAAATTGTCTGTTACTCTTGATGGCAACAATGTTAAAATAGTTTCGCAGACGATTAACACTCGCTATTTCCAATTCCAAACAACGTATTTCCGCCCGTACAAAGGCAATTCGTCGTATAAAATGCCTCTTTTCTACAAGGAGGTTGCGACAGGTCCCACGAAGCCCGCATACGGCAACTTTGATGAGGAATACACCATCGAAATCGGTGAAAGCATGAGCCTGCCCGCAATCACTCCTGCCGAACTCAGCTATACCTTTACAACCGACGACACCGACGTTATAGAACTCAACACCGCCGCCAAAACATTCAAGGGTCTGGCCGAAGGGGTTGCCACCGTAAAGTTCTCAACGCCCGCAGTTGATGGTAAATTTGAAGCAGGTGAAGGTTCTTTCAAAGTAAATGTTGTAGGCATAAAGCCGACGCTCAAATTCCGCGACCAGATTGTCTATGGCAAGGTAAAAGTTGGCGTGGTTTGGGAACCCGTAACCGTTCTGGACCCCGAAGATGCAGAACTTCGCGGCGACATCACCTACAGCTCGTCCAACCCCGATGTCGTAAGCATCGATGCCACCACCGGCCAGATTAAACCCGAAGACGTAAAAGCCGCAGGCGAAGCTATCATAACCGCTACTATGGCTGCCAAGGGCGACTACGCAGAAGGGACCGCTTCCTACAAAATCATAGTAATTGATCCCAGTAGCACCGAACCAGTCTCCAACATATCCGACTTCGACTTCACCACCGACGGCGCTTATGGAATGACTGCTTATACCGGAACCGACAGCACTATGGAAACAACCGTTAATGAAATTACCGGCCCTCATGATGTCGTTACTATCACTTTTAATGATGCAGCTGATAATGCAGACAATTCCAAGCATCGCCTCTGGAAAGCATCAAGCGGCTATGAACTTCGCGTTAATAACGGTGGTACATTCACCGTTAAAGTGCCCAATGAATATAAAATTTCACAAATCGGTTTCGTAAGTTCTTCTCTCACAATAGCGGAGACAACACCCGAAAATGGTGCACCAAACGTCATAGGTGGCGAGTGGAATGCTGATGAAATCGATGAGAGCATCAAATACGACTGGATTCCTAAAAACGATGAAGTAACAGATTCCGTGAGGTTTAAGACCACTGGAAGTACAGCTAAAATCTCCAAGATTTACGTTCTCTACGAATCTGCCCATTCCAATCTCAAGTCGGCCAATCTCAGCTTCACAAAGGTTATCAACAACCTCTACGAAAATGAGCCGGCCGTGCTCAACGCCGTAAACAACCCCACAGGTCGCGAAATCAGCTATAGCATCGAAAATCTCGATGAAAGCGAATATACCATCACTCCCACTGCGGATGGCAAGATTGAAGTAATGGTGAAGAAACCCGGCTACTACTCCCTGCAGGCCACCAGCCCTGCCGACGACACCTACCGCAGCGGTTTCGCCATCATGCGCGTGAACGTTTACCACCACCTCGACATGACCGTTGAAGGCGATGAGCACCTCTATGCTACTCCTATCTATACCAACACCGACAAGGAGGAGCTGGAAGTGTTAATCAACGTTCCCGAGCTGACCACGCTCTACTATCAGTTCCGCGATCAGAACGGCAATGCAATAGCCACGATGGCCGACACTGCCGATGAAGACTGCGAAGCCGGCTTCACGGCCTACGAGGACGGCATCTACATCCCCGCCGGCACCCGCGGCACGCTGGTGTTCTACATCGCTGCCTACGGCTATAAGTCGCCCAAACGCTATGTGCCCCTGAGCGCAACCAGCGTGGAAGGATTCGAGCACATGCTGCACGCCTATGGCAACTCTGCCCGCATGTACTACACCATCTACATCAACGGCCACGACGACAACCAGGAATACACCGTAACGCTCAAGATCGACGACAAGGAATTCACCGCCACCGACCACGAAGTGAGCGTTGTTGAAGCTCCCCAGGGTGCCATGATGCGCGTGTCGCCCGCTGCCGATGCTACCGTTTCCCACAAGGCCACCGGCTACATGGACGCCACCGGCATCAACGACACCAACGAAGAAAAGACCCACAGCTACGAAATCTCCGTGGCCCACAACGGCACCACCCTTGACGAGCACACCTACACCGGCGAATTCAAAACCGATGGCACCACCGGCATTGAGGATGTGACCGTGGAAGGCGCTGAAGGCGCAGTCGAGTACTTCAACCTGCAGGGCGTGCGCGTGGCACAGCCCCAGGCCGGCAACATCTACCTGGTGCGCCGCGCCGGCAAAGTGACCAAAGAACTGATCAAATAATCCCCCCGAACACGCAACCCCAAAAACGACGGACGCCCCGCGCGCCCGTCGTTTTTCTATTTATGATTGAAATCTGAATTGCAACTATTCAGCGAATTAGCTTTGCAAATGGAAAAAAACGCGCAAAGGCGCAGAGTATTTATTTATTAATTTGAGTCTAAGAATAAAAGACGCGTCGGCGACGCGATGTCATTGCACAAATCTCTGTGAGAAAACAGCGCATCTCCGAAGCGCCGGAGCCATTTGGGATGGTCCCTCAGGCCTCGCTTCGCTCGACCTGAGGTTGAGGAATGTCGCGTCTCCGACGCTCTTTAACCCCTATTTTCAGCTCTTTATATAATTCTCTGCGCCTACTATAGAACAAATACTGGCACAAGCCTTTCTTCCGATGCGTAGGAGCAACAATGTAACAATTACTATTATCAAACGCGTAATCCTGTAGGGACGC
>CAYUUN010000088.1:0-8275 GCA_964447895.1 uncultured Bacteroides sp.
CTTCACCTCCCCCCCCACGCCCGCCCCCGCCACCTGACCGCGCCACGCTTGTCTCCAGGCGTTTTGTCCCCGTACAGCCCGCTTGCGGGCACCGCTCCGTTTGTCTCCGGGTGGACACATTTATTTCCACCGCGGCGCAGACTTGAGGAATTTATGCAGGTGCTGTGCCGTGGTGACGGATGTAGACTGCTATTTCCAATCCACGTTGTGTGATTTAATATAAAATAACTATCTTTGCATAGTTAATTAACCCATAGGGCATATCGCCACAAGCCAAAAGAGCTTATTTCGGAGAAATCCGCGATAGGCTCTTTTTAATTTGTAGCTGAATGTCTTCTCTCGGTTCCCTATACTACACCCTCGGCATCCGCGACCTCACGGACGCCGACTTTAAGCGAATCAACGCCAAGCTCAAGGATGCGGGCTCGGAACTCCGCGTGAAACCCGTTTTGACGAAGGACATCAACGACCTGCTGCCGAAAGGTCTTAAACTCGAGCTCGATCCCAAGCTCAAGGATGTCTCCAACGAGGCTCTCTCACGCGCCGTCGAAGGCAAGGTGATGCGCGTAGAGGTGATGCCACTGCTCACACACCTGCGGAAGGCTCTGCGCGACGCCACTAAGGATAACCCGCCCGAAATGGAAGTGGGCGTCCGTGAAAACAAGCTCCGCGAACTCATTTCGCGCGTGCTTAACAAGCAGGGTTTCATGCTGAACATCTCCACCGTCAACGACAACTACTCGAAGGCGATACAGCAGAAACTCAACGGCACTGCATATAAGGTGAAAATCCATGCCGACGCCCGCGAAATCACCCGCAGCGTGCAGGCATCACTCATGCAGGTGCAGAGCCGCACTTTCGGCCTCAAAATCACCCGCGAGGTGCTCTACCGCTCCATCAACGAAGCGCTGTCGCAGAAAAAATTCCCCATCTCGGTATATGTGAACCGGGAAGTGGCCCGCAACGCCGTGCAGACCGCCCTGAACAAGGCATCGGGCCTTACCGACCGAGATGCCATCAACCACCAACGGCTGATGACGGCGGAAGCGCGCGCCGCGAAAGCCGAGCTGGACCGCGTCAAGGCTGCCCATCTGAGCGCTGCGGATGCCGCGCGCACCCACGCCTCGGCCTCCATCAACCTCGGTGGCGCCCTGGGCAGCAATATCAAGATAGCGGGCGAACTCGGCTCTGCCATGGCCTCGCTCTACTCCATTCATGCGGCCCGTCAGTTCCTGGCGCAAGTGGTGGAGATAGGCGGCGAGCTCGAGCATCAGAAGATAGCCATGGACACCATTTTCGGCGACAAAGGCAAGACGGGCCAGCTCTTCGGACAGATAAAGGGCCTGGCGCGCCAGTCGCCTTTCGGTGTCATGGAGCTCACCAAGTCGGTGAAAGCCCTGTCGGCCTACGGCGTGCAGTACAACGAAATCTACGACACGGCCAAGCGCCTGGCCGACATCTCGGCAGCCACCAGCGTCGACATCAACCGCCTGATTCTCGCTTTCGGCAAAACGCGCTCGCGAGGATTCCTGGACGGCCTCGAAGCCAAGCAGTTTGCCTACGCCAACATCCCCATCTACGAGATGGTGCGCAAAAAGCTCGAAGAGCTCGAGGGGCAGGCCGTCACCACGGCCGATGTGATGAAGCGCATGAAGAAGCGCGAGATAGGCTTCGATATCGTAAAAGACGTGCTCTGGGACATGACCGACCCGGGCGGCAAGTTCTACAACATGCAGGAAGCACTCGCGGGGTCGGTGAAAACATCATGGAAGCTGGTGCGTGACAACATCGAACTGATGTTCGGCGAGATTGCCGAATCCGGCATCGGCGACATCCTCAAAGACACCGCCGTGATGCTCCAGGGCCTGACCCGCAACTGGCGAACCGTGGGCTTCATGGTGGGGGCGGCGGCTGCCGGCCTCGGAGTGTACAAGATAGCCACCCTCGGCGTCAACTCCGCCATTCAGAAAGAAACCACCTCTACGTACCAGAGCATAATAGCCAAAAAGCAGAAAAACGCCGAGGACCTCAAAGCGTGGGGCCGCATCGCGGAGCTGAGCAAAATTGAAAAAATGCGCATCCTCACCGCCGACAAGCTCACCAACGCCGACCTCCGGCAGGCCATGGCCGCAGGCACTCTTAACGCCAAGCACATCGCGCAGCTGTTCTGGCAGAAGAAACTCACGGCCGAGCAAGTGCAATACCTCGCTAAAACCGACTTGTTAGACGCGGGCACAGCAAAGCTCATCCAGTCCAATTCGCGCCTCAGACTCTCCTTTGCGTGGCTGGGCGCCTCAATCAAGAGTGCGGCAGCCTCGCTCTGGAGCTTCATCGCCAGCCCCTGGACCATAGCCATCGCTGCCATCAGCGCGCTCACGGGCCTATGGCAGAAAAACAGGGAGGAAATGGAGAAGGCCAAGGAAATCGGCGACAGCATCTTCACAAAAGCCACCGAGGGCGCCGACAACCTGAAGAAGACACTCGACGGCATCAAGCCGTCGGAGGGTCTGAGCGACCACGAGCTCAAGCAGGGCATCGAGGAAATGGAGCAGGCCATCAAGGACTACTCTCCCACGCCCATCCACGACATCAACGAAGCCCTGCGCACCCAGGACGGCCTGCTGCGCCCGCTTGCCGAGCGCTTCGACCTGCTCAAGGAAAAGCTCGATGGCATCAAGGCTTCTTTCGATGAAATCGAGAAAAAGAACATCGGCTCACTGATGGAGGATGCAATCAACTACACGAATGAGAGTTGGTTTCACGACGACGTCGACACAAACGCCAAGGACTATGACGCGGCCCTGAAAAAGCAGTCAAGAAAAATCACCGAGTATATCACCGAGCACGCTCAGAGCGCCCGCATGGCCGTAAGGGACATGCTCGACCTCAGCCCCGCATTTGCCGCCGCCACGAAAGATATGAACTGGCAGCAGAGCTTTGACTATCTGGTGAGAAATGCTGAAAACTTCAGGAGCATTCTCAACGACCGCTTTGATATTGCTGCTATAATCGACAAAGTGGACTACAGCAAGAGCATCTCAAGAAAGCTCAACACCCTGTACGAAGACATGGCAAAGGTCTGGGACTTCATTGAGTCGAGCGCCGCCCGCGACGGCATCCCTGCTATCGAGAATGCCACCGAGGAGGTAAAGCGGGCCTATGCCATATCCATCAAGAACTGGATTCAGGGGCTGGAGGTGTCCGATGAGACGAAGCAGTTGATGTACAACTACTACTCCAACCTGCTAAAATTCGACTTCGAGACTTTCGATGCACAGGGCACGATAGCCGAGGCTTTGGATAAGGGTCTGCCGGCAGAAGTGGGCACGGAGATATATCAGAAAGTGAAGAATGGCCTGGAGCTCACGTCCGAGCAGCAGAAAGATTTCAACGCTGCCGTCGAGAAGCTGTATCTTAAGCTGTTCGAGTCGATTCCCGGAGCGCGTAAAGCGGCGCTCAACAATGCCATTGCCAATATCGGAGACGATGGCTTGCCCCACTTCGCTCCCGACAAAATGATGACCATTCAGGCCCAGCTGAGTGTGCGCGCCAATTGGGATCAGTGGCAGCGCGAGGTGGACGATGCCTTGGGCAATCTCAAGCCGTTGCAGGCGTTAATCAAGGGCGCGGCCGACATGCCATCGTTTGTAAAGGCCGTCAAAGACGCCCACAAGGAAGCACAGGACCAGCTCGACCAGCTAAAGCCGCTGATGCTCAAGGCCGGGATTGATTTCACCTTCGGCGAGGAACTCCCCGAAGGCACTCCCTCCGAGTTCTACACCAATCTTACTGCCGCACAGCAGAAGATGGTGCACGACTATAACGAATACGTCCGCACCCTCAAGGCGGCAGAAAAAGCGAGCAAAACCTACGACTTTGACCTCGACACGGACAAAGACCGCGACACCGCCGAGCGCGACTACTTCGGCGGGGCTGTCAAGGAGCGCATCGACCTACTCAAAAAAGCCAAGAGCAAATACGAGGCTCTGGCCAAAGCCGTGGGAACCGACAGGGCCGGGCGCCAGCTCGAGGAATCCACCATTTTCGAGGGGCTGAAAGCTAATAAATTCCTGCCGGAGCAGGATATTCCGCGCACGCTGGAAGACTATCTCTCGGAGCTGGGGCGCCTCCAGGAACTGCTCACGGCCAAGGGTCTCGACACGAAAGGGCGCCGCGAGCTCAATGTCGAAATCGAGCAGCTGAAGTTCGACATCCGCACCGAGCAGGTCAAGGAACAGCTGCGGCTTGCCCTCGACCGCGTAAGCCGCCAGGCCGAGCAGGAGATTGCCGACTGGAACCTCTTCGACAAGGTGCGGAAGGCCACAGGCAACCAAGACCTCGCCATGAGCATAGCCTTCGGTCTCAATGCAAGCGCCGGGACCGACTACCCCGCCATGGTCAAAAAGCAGTTCGACGAGCTGGCACGCGCGGCGGGCTCGGCCCTCACCTTCGACACAGCCACGCCCGAAGCTCTCGACGACGCGCCCGAGCAGGTGCGGAAGGCATGGGAGGAAGCCACCAAGAAGCTCGAGCAATACGCCCGCGAGCAGAAAGACGCCATCGAAAGCATCCTCACGGAATATCAGTCGCTCTCGGACAAGCTGGCCAAAATCGACTTCGACCGCGAGGAAAAGATAAAGACAGTGAGCAACTCCGACATGCCCGAAGGCGACAAGGCCGTATTGATTCAACGCATCAATGTAGAGGCCGACTATCAGAAATTCAGGCAGAGCGCCGACTACCTCAAATTCTTCTCCGGCATCTACGCCCTCACCATGGACCAGGCCCAGCAGATAGGCGACAAGATACGGCTCCATCTCGACCAGCGCCTCCAGGCCGGCAAAATCTCCGCCGAAGACTACTACAAGGAAATCGAGCGCATCAATCAGCAACTCACCAAGCTGCGCAACGTAAAATCCGATGCCCTCACCTTCGCCACCGCGGGCGCCAAGGGCCTCCAGGACAAAAAGCTTGAAAAAGCCGACTCCGACGTCCTGACGATGATGACGAAAGTGTCGCAGGCCGAAGAGGACCTCATCAAGGCCAAAGCGAGCGGCAACCTTCAGGAAATCGCCGCAGCCGAGCTCTCTCTCAAACTTGCCCGCGAAAGCCTCGGCTACTACGAGAGCCTGCGCGACGCCATCGTAAAAGACCGCGAGGCATGGCAGGACACCCTCGACGTGGCCAATATCGCAGCCAACATCGCCGGCGGCATATCCGATGCATTCAACACCGTGCGCGAATTGGCCGGGGCGCTTGGCTTCGACACCGACAGCGACGCCTGGAACACCGCCGCCGCCGTGATAGACACCCTCACAACCGTCACCACGGGCGTGCAGAAAGTGATTCAGTCGGTCATGAACGGCGACATCGGCGGCATCATCTCCGGCTCTTTCGACACCCTGCTCACCCCCTTCACCATCTGGAGCAAACTCCACGACAAAAAGCTCCAGAAGATGATAGACCGCAGCAAGGAGGCCGCGCAGATCATGCAGAACCAGTACGACCTGCTCGAAAAGCGGATGGCCCACTTCCTGGGCAACGCAGCGGCGTTGCACACCGGCGTGCTCGGCGGCGCCTACGGCAAGCAGCGCTCCCTCATGCAGGGGCAGCTTGCCGAACTTGAGAAACAGCGCAAGGCCGAGCTCGACAAGAAAAAATCCGACAGCACAGCTCTCGAAGACTACAACCGGGAGATTGAGGAAATGAAAATAGCCATCCGCGACTTCGCCGTAGAGGTGGCTCAAGACCTCTACAGCATAGACCTCAACGGCTGGGCGGAGCAGCTGGGCGAAGCGCTTGTCGATGCCTTTGCCGCCGGCGAGGACGCTGCCGAGGCCTTCGACAAGACCGTGGGAGACATCATGCGGGACGTCACCTCCAAGATGATTTCCCAAGACATCCTCGCGCCGATGTTCGGCGACCTGCGCGACTATCTGTTCGGGGCCGACGGGATGAGCGGCGCTTTCGGAGCCGACTTCAAGCTCGACCCCTCGGAGATGGGCGCCATGAAGGAGTATCTCGACAAAATCAAGAACGAGGGCATTCCCGCCGCCCAAGACCTGTTCGATGCCATCAATGCCGCCACGGGCGGAGTGCTCAACGACACTGAAAAGTCTAAAAGCGGCCTTTCGGCCGGCATTCAGAGCATCACCGAGGACACGGCCGATTTGCTCGCATCATACGTCAACGCGATACGCGCCGATGTCGCCGCAGGCCGACAGTACTGGAGCACCCTGCTTGAAAGCGTGCTCCCGCAAATGAACGTCATAGCCGCCGCCCAGCTCCAGGCCCAGCACCAGATAGCCGAAAACACCCTGCGCAACGCCGTGGCAGCCGAGGCACTCCTCGAAGTGGCGCGCACCGCCGCCAAGTCAAGCGATGAGATGAGCCGCCTGCTCGGACGTGTCACCGCCGGCACAGCAAAATTCTACATACACTGATATGGAACACCTCAGAGAAACACTCCTGGCCCGCGCCCGGGCGCTCAACGCCTGCAACAAAGGGTTGCGCGACCTTCCGGCCACACCGGAGGGCCTCATAGACCGCTGGAAACAACACATAGACTTCGCCATTGCCCGCGACTTCCCCTCCGTCGATTTCATCCGCCGCAATTTCAGCCCATCGCTGCTGCACCGGAACCTGATTTACATAGACGAGCACATCGCCCTGGGCGATGCACCTTCCGGCATCTACGTCGTAAACGGAGGGTGCACAGGCACGCTGCGGTTCCGCTCGTGGGCCGCAGCCACCGTCTATGTGCGCCACAACTCGCGCCTTAGCGTCATAGCCGAAGACTTCGCCAAGGTGTTTGTGAGGGTCTACGATGAAGCGGAGGTGAGTGTTTGCGAAGCCGGCGACGCCGTGGCGAGGGTATATAAGGAGAGCGCCCCCTGAACCACGGCGCTTGTCTCCCGCTGCACCGTCACCGCCGTCCGTACAGCACCCAGTCCAGCACCCGCCGGTTAGCCTCATCCACCTTCCGCTCATTGCGCCTTATATATATAGCAGTCGTAGCATTAATATCACCGCTATGGCCCAGCGCCTGGCCTATCACCGCATCCGGCACATCAATCTCCGCCGCGATAGTCGCCCACGTATGGCGCGCCCAATATAACGTTAGCTCCGGAAACCGCGATAGCCCGGTCCGGCTACGCCCGGGAGCAGGCGCAGGCGCCCCAAGCAGCTGCAACGCCTTATTCGCAGCCTTCCCGAATGCTCCATGGTCCTTCCACCGGTCGGCAATACACAGCAGACCCTCTTCCCCCCGATACCTTTCAATTATCTCCCGTGCCTCCGGCTCCACCTTTATAGAATACAACTTGTGAGTCTTCGCCCTTCGATAGTTAATCCTTCCGGATGCCGACACCCTCTCCAGCCTGTACAAATCCACCGGATTAATTCCTATCAGCATAAACGACAACTTGAACATATCCCGGAAAATCTCAGCGTAAGGGCGCACCTCACAATTAAAAATCCATCGCAACTCATCCACCGTCAGTGCGCGTTTCTCCGTCTCCTCCCTCTTCAGTCGCATCCGGTCAAATGGATTTCGTATATCCAGGTCATGACGGATAGCATACTTGAACACAGCACGGATATTGCGCATGTGATGATTACGTGAGTTCACCCTGCACGTCCTCGCGAGAAAAGCATCGAACCCCTCCAGCCACTTAACATCCACATCGCCGAATGCCAATTCATCGAGCTTCGGGCAATAATCACGCAACCGCGACAACGTATGCTCATAGGCAGCCCTCGTACGGATCCCACCCGTCGCATCGTGCGTCTCCGCAAACTCCACAAACCACCCCACAAAATTATTCGTCGCCGCCTCCTGCTCCTCCTGAGTCTCTCTATTGAAAATATCTTTGCACACAATGCCCTTTATCACCCTCACATCCTCATCACTACGGCCCTGCTCATTAAGCATCATCCTCACATCCTCAAGTTTCGCCATCACCCCAAGCAGATAGCCACGGCGAGCCCTGTTACGAGGCGCAGGATGTTCCGAAAGAGAGTCCGCAAGTTCCTCCTCCGTCATTTGCAGCCCCAGAGAGACCTCCACCTTTCGCCTGTTATTTGTCAGCCGCAGCCGCAGCGCATTTTCACGCGCACCGTCAATGATAAACTTATAAGAAAGCATCCTGTTAAATTTTGTTAGTAAAATGTGTAAAGATGTTAAATTTTTATGTCCTCAATGTTTCAGCAAAACCGAATTCTGCTGAAACATAGCTGAAACATTTTCCACAAAAATACACAAAATTCCATCAAA
>CAYUUN010000089.1:0-7922 GCA_964447895.1 uncultured Bacteroides sp.
TAAATTTAAAGGCGAAAGAACCAAATCTTTCGCCTTTATTGTATTAATAAATCTTAAGGTGATAATTCTATGACTCAAATATATACTGACTCATATCTACTTACCCCAAATATCTACTGCCCCACATTATTCGGGTGGCTTTTGGATAAAATATATGCTATTTTATCCAATACAATGGATGTATAGGGTAAAATTGATTATCACAAGAACTGATTCATGTAGGGAGGATTCAAATGCTATGACTTCATTAAATGATAATCTCAGATTCGAATGTGCCTTCTCCCAGTCGGGTGTAAGAAACAATACAATAGTTGTGGTGGTAATGTCTCTACTGGTTATTATCCCTTTTATTTATTTGGGCATTAAATTAGGAGGATGGATCGGAATCATACCGGTATTGCTGTTCGTCGGTCTGTCAGTATACAGCCTTGTTTATACATATCGATTGACTCATGAAAGCTATCTCGAAATCACCCAAGACGGTCTATTAAAATGTAAATACACAGGACGCGCTGCAGTGAGTTTTCCTATCAAGGAGATAACCTCAATCGAATCAGCATCACTTGAACAGGCGAATGAGAGATACGCCAAATTTCCGGTACTATTGAATAGTAGGGGATGGGAACTATACCCGTCGGAGGGTGTTTTGATCACATTCAACAGGAAGTGGAGCAAAAGCGTCTTTCCTGTATACCTCAATCCGGCAGACATTCAAGGTTTCATATCCGCTGCCAAGCGAACCAAAGACTCCTTAAACACATGAGTCACCTGTACATTTATTTCCATCATTAGTAGTATCATGACTGGGAAATGTGTGGGCAGCAGACATTAGAGAGGTTTAGGATGAGATATGCCATTACATGACCGGGAAGTTTATAATCTCCTAGGATAATATTGACACCCTATAAGTTACAGAAAACGGGCACCTGTTCTCTGGGGCTTAGGTTATTTTTCAGGGCGGGTGATGGAGCGATATTCATTCGGGGAGACACCGAGGTGCTGACGCACATATCTGCAGAAAAACGAAAGGGATGAGAAGTTGAGCTGGACGCTGATTTCCTTCACACTCTTTTTTGAATTTTTCAACAGGTTGGCAATCTCATTGACGGTCTTTTCCGTAATCCATTCTATGGGCTTTTTCCCGCTCGTGCGCCGAATCACGGTTGACAGGTACTTTGGGGTTTTATTCAGGCGGCCGGCATACCACTTCACGCTGCGGGGAGTGGGATATGTGCTGTTGAGGAGGTTGAAGAAGGCTTCTGAAAGAGTCTCCGGCGACTGCATAAAGTTATGCGCCTCAACGCCTTCGGCCGCAGCTCCTATCATGGAAGAGATTCTGTAAACCATTGCCTGTATGAGGCAACGCACGTAGTCGTTGTAGAACAATACGCCACTTGCCGGCAAGCGCCGGCACAGATACCGGAAGTCTATTGACAAGTCCTCAATCTGGGCATTCGAGAACGTATGCTTACCATTAGTCCTGAACTGCTGGAACATCAGCCAAATGATTGCGGAGTTGGGAAATATTTCCGAGTTAAGCCGTCTCGACATGCAGAACATCATGAAACGGAAATCGTGGCTGAACATTGTATGCTCGAGCCTGCGCTCCGACGGACAAAACAATATGTCATTTTTGCCCAGGCTGACATTTTTGCCATCCATTTCCATCGACATTTCACCCTCAGTGCACACTAAAAGGCGCATCCACGTGCCGTCATTCTGCTCTATGGCAGAAAGGTGGAGAAGATCATCCGTTAAAATGAAATCGTCTGTCGCAAAATATGCAGGTTTCTCAATCATGATGCAAATTTACCAAAAAGTTCTTCACATCGCGTCATATTTTTCTCTATATATTGACTATTTGTTTGATTTTGCATTGATAGGGAAAAATAGTACGTCATTGACGAATTATTTATAATCTGCTTTAATGTTTTATTTTAGACCTTCGCACATATAATAGTCAAAACATTAACAGGCGTTTTCGCGATGGTTTCCGTGCGTTTGCACACCCGGGAGCAGCCGAAACACCGGTCAAAAGAGTAAAAGAAGATTAATATAACGGTTATGAAATTTACAACAAACATTCGCATAGATCTGGCACTGATACCTACATTCCTGCTATTGATTATCTCCGGGATAGGCATACATGTCACGGACGAATTCACTCGATATAATATCTGGCACAACTGGGCTGTGACTCATGTGATTGCCGCCACAGCATTCCTTACTCTGGGCATTTTCCACATAAAAGGTCATTGGCCATGGTTCCGGTCGCTCGCCGTCACTCTAAAGAAAAAAAGCAAACCGAATATGATACTGTCACTGCTGTTCATATTCGAAACGGTTACAGGAATAATCCTGCTCGCCTTCACCGAAGGCGGTGGTAGCCATATTGGATTATGGCATTGGTGGGTTGGTCTCCTGATGATTGGCTTCGGCGCAGGCCATCTTATCAAGCGCTGGAAAACACTCAAACTCGGATACGCCAAACTAAAGAAATAGCACATAAGTCTACACCGCGCGGCGCAGCCAACAAAAAAGCGATTGACAAGTTTTTACATCCGCTTGCCAATCGCTTTTATTCTAATTATTTAGCCGGGTATTACCCTCTTTTCAGCTTAATATTCTTCTTCGTTGAAGAGGAAGTCTTCTTTGGAGGGGTAGTCGGGCCAGATGTCTTCGATGCTTTCGTAGGTGTCGCCTTCGTCTTCGATTTCCTGGAGGTTCTCGATTACTTCGAGAGGAGCTCCGGAACGCATGGCGTAGTCAATGAGCTCGTCTTTGGTGGCGGGCCAGGGTGCGTCTTCAAGTTTGGATGCGAGTTCGAGTGTCCAGTACATATCTTGAGTGTTTTAGTTTTAAGTGCGCAAAGATAGTATTTATTTTTGTATCTTGCTATTCATCGCGGCGTTTTTTTGCGTCGTTGTGCACTTTGATTACGAAAATTATGAGCGAGCACAGGGCGGTGATGAGGTTGGTGACCACGAGGGGTATGTTGCCGAGCAGCGCTCCCTGCACAATGAAGAAGATGCTGCCGAGCCCCATCATGCAGAATGTGCTGAGGGCGATGCCCTCGGTGTCGCGGGTGCGGATGGTGACGATGGCCTGGGGAAGGTAGCCGAATACCATGCACACGCAGGCGAGGTAGCCTATAATCTGTGTGAATATTTCCATGTGGCTGAGGGTTTTGGTGTACCGACAAAGCGCCTCTTGCTATGGGGCAGGAGGCGCTTCGTGCGGTTAATGGTTATGAGTGAGGTTTACTTGGCACCGTTCTCGAGGGTGCAGATGCTCACGCGGTTCCAGGATTCTTCTTCGAACATGTTGCCGATGCCTTCGCCCTTGGCTTCGATGCGGTCGGAAGCGATCTTGTAGCCTTTCACGAGGGCGTTCTTGACGCTTTCTGCGCGGTTCTGGGCAAGCTTGATGTTGAAGTCGAGGTTACCGTCCTTGGAGGCGTAGCCGCGAATGATTACTTTCGAGTTGGGATGGCTCTTCATGTAGGCGGCGATCATTTCCACGTTGGGCTGCTGGTCCTTGGTGATGACGGAGCTGCCGATCTTGAAGAATACGTAGCGCACGCTCTCGAGCTGGTTGCTCACCTTCACTTCCTTGACAACTTCGGGCTTGCGGTTGAGGCACTCCTGGAGCTGGGCGGCGAGTTCGGCGTTCTGAGCCTCGGTTACGGCTGCTGCTGCCATGGTGGCGTCGAGGGCACCGCGCAGGTCGTTGATCTGGCCGTTGAGGGCGTCAACTTCTGCCTGGTCGTAGGGACGTACAACCTGGAAGCCGGGGCCGAAGTGGTAGGTGAGGCCGGCGAGAATCTGGAAGGTGGCGTTGTTCACGTTGAAGCCTTTAGGAGCGGCTACACCGGTGAGGTTGTCAACACCGAGCACGTTCCAGACCACAGCGGGCTTAACGCCGATGGTGAGGTGGCGGTTTACGTTGAAGTTGAGGTTAAGACCTGCCTTTGCGGAGAGGTAGTTGTCGTCGGGACGAACTTCGTGGTTGAAGTAGTTGTGGCCCCAACCTGCACCGAGAACTGCTTCTACGGTGAACACGCGGTCGGGATTGTAGCCTGCGAAGAGGGTGGGCAGGTCGAGGGCACCGTACATGCCCACATAGCTGTTGTCGATAGCGGTGGAGCTCTTCACGGGACCCCAGCTGGAGGTGTTGACACCTGCGAGGCCTTCAACACCGAGGGCGAAGGCGGGGGTTACCTGTTTCTGGATGTGGGCACCGAAAGCGCCGCGCATGCTGTCGAAGAAAGGATGATGGCTGAGGGGGGTCACACCACCACCGTCGAGACCGATCGACCAGTTGTCGAAAAATTTAGGCTGCTCATAGGCTTGGGCTGCTGCTGTCAGGGCACCCAGTGCCAGTACAGCTGAAAGAATAGTCTTTTTCATCTCTTTGTTGTTGAATACGTTGTGAATGCGTTGCAAAGTTATCCGTTTATCACGAATGGGCAAACTGTATTTAATTAAATTTAGTTAAAATATTTCTCTCTTATTCGGAAGTGCTTTTTCAAGCGCCTCACGGTAATAAAACGGAGACGGGCGTGAAATTGTTCGGATAACCTAATTTTTTTGCGAAATCATGAGCGGGCTGCGATAGTCGCAGCTGCGCTGAAGCACCGTGTCGGGACGGCTCCAGCCGGCCGCTGCGAGGCCAGTGGTGTCGGTTCCGGCGAGGATAATCATGCGCGTGCCTGCCGGGGCATCGGCCGGCGGAGCGGCCACGGGCAGCACGCGGTCGTGAAGATAGTAGTTGAGGGTGTAGGCGCGGTGGCCGGGAGCATTGCCCAGCTGATACACGTGGCCCGTGGGCCGGGCAGTGGCTATGGACTCGGCCAGGGGTCGGTCGCTGCGCGGATTGAGGGCCATGGGGGCTACGGCTCCTATATATAATAGATAAATGCTGGCGGCGCAGGACACAGAGGCCGAGAGGGGGTGGCTGCGGCGCAAAATCCACCAGGCCCCGCACACGAGCGTAGGCGCGAGAGTGGTGAGACCCAGCATTGAAATTTCGCCATCGCCCACAATTGCGTACAGCAGTACTGCCACCGGGGCGGCTACCGCGAGACAAGCCAGCATCCACGCCATGACCATAGCCGGCCATCGCCGGCGCACACGCATGAAGGCCGCAGCCAGGCCATAGGCAAGGAAGGGATAGGCGGGCAAGAGATAGACGCTGCGCTTGCTGGCCGGGATGGTGTAGAAACCCACTATCACGACAGCAGCCGTGATGGCAAGCAACCCGCCGGGGCTCAGGCGGCGTAGGGCGTCGCGCAGGCGCTGCCGATTGAAGAGGTTGCGCCGCAGGCACAGGGGCACGAGCACAAGCAGAAGCGTCCAGGGCAGGAGGCCGGCGGCCAGCGTCACGAAATTGTACCACCAGGGGTTCACATGGCTCTCGTAGGGCATCTTGCCCAGGAGGCGAAGGATGTTTTCTTCATAGGCGAGGCTGAGGAAGGCGTCGCCGCCCTGGCGCCAGGCCGCCCAGTACCACATGGCGGGGATGACCATGGAGAGAAGGCACACGGCCGACAGGCGCCCGAACACGGGCCAGAAACGGTCGCCGGCGAGAAGCATGTACACTCCCAGCACGAGGCACGGCAGCAGCGACCCCACGGGTCCCTTGGTGAGGGTGGCGCAGCTGAGCAGCAGCACGGCTGCCACATAGCGCCATGGCGCCGGGTCGTGGCGGCCACGGTCGAGAATGAAGATGGGAAGCACGGAGCATGCCGTGAGCACCATGTCCACGCGGCAAGCGATGCCAGCTCGAAACACCTCCACACTGGTGGCGAGCAGCATGGCGGCAAGCAATCCGAAGCGCCAGCCGCGCATGTGGGCGGCCCAGCGGAATGTGCCCCAGCACAGAGCCATAAGGGCGAGGGCCGATGGCAGGCGCGACATGTATTCGTTCACCTCGCCACCGTTGAAAATCTTCGACAGCACGGCTATGAGCCACGCCAGAAAGGGCGGCTTGTAGGGAATGTCGTGGCCGAAGCTGGTGGGCAGAATCCAGTTGCCGCTGTCCAGAATAGAGACGGCGACGATAGCCTCGCGGGGCTCGCCCTTGGAGTTGAACAAGATGTCGCCCAGCCAGGGCAGCAGCATCAAGGCCAGCACCGACAGCAGGAGCACCTGGGGGCGCCAGTCGAGATTGTCGTGCCAGCCCTTGCGGCGCGGGGTCTCGGAAGCTTGCATAAGGGGTTGAAATGAAGGCGGGGCGCGGATGTCCGCGCCCCGCCGGGGGTATTAATGTTTTAGAACTCTGCGTTGTTGGGTGTGCGTGGGAAGGGGATGACGTCGCGGATGTTGGTCATGCCCGTGACGAAGAGCACCAGGCGCTCGAAACCCAGGCCGAAACCGCTGTGGGGCACCGTGCCGAAGCGGCGCGTGTCGAGATACCACCACATGTCCTTCATGGGTATGCCGCGCTCCTCGATGCTGGCCAGGAGCTTGTCGTAGTCGGCCTCGCGCTCGGAGCCACCGATGATTTCGCCGATAGCGGGGAAGAGCACGTCCATGGCGCGCACGGTGCGGCCGTCGGGGTTCTGCTTCATATAGAAGGCCTTGATGTCCTTGGGATAGTCGGTGAGGATGACAGGACGCTTGAAGTGCTCCTCCACGAGGTAGCGCTCGTGCTCGCTCTGCAGGTCGGTGCCCCAGTGGACGGGGAACTCAAACTTGCGGCCGCTCTTTTCGAGAATTTCTACGCCTTCGGTGTAGGTGAGACGCACGAAGTCCTGCGCCAGCACGCTTTCGAGGCGAGCCACGAGGTCCTTGTCGTAGTGTTCGGCCAGGAACTCAATGTCGTCGCGACACGTGTCGAGGGCGTAGCGGATGCAGTATTTCACGAACTCCTCGGCCAGTTCCATGTTGTCCTCGATGTCGTAGAAGGCCATTTCAGGCTCTATCATCCAGAACTCGGAGAGGTGGCGGGGGGTGTTGCTGTTTTCGGCGCGGAAGGTGGGGCCGAAAGTGTAGATGGCACCCAGGGCGGTGGCGCCGAGCTCGCCTTCGAGCTGGCCGCTCACGGTCAGTGCCGTCGATTTTCCGAAGAAGTCCTTGGTGTAGTCCACGCTGCCGTCTTCATTCTTGGGCAAGTCGTTGAGGGGCAGGGTTGTGACCTGGAACATGGCTCCCGCGCCCTCGCAGTCGCTGGCTGTGATCAGCGGGGTGTTGAGATAGAAGAAGCCCTTTTCCTGGAAGAACTTGTGAATGGCGAAGGCAAGGGCCGAGCGCACGCGCAGGATGGCCCCGAAGGTGTTGGTGCGGGGACGCAGATGGGCTTTCTCGCGCAGGAATTCGAGCGAGTGGCCCTTCTTCTGCAGGGGATAGGTTTCATCGGCGGTGCCGAATACTTCCAGCTCCTCGGCCTGAACCTCGACGGTCTGGCCTTTGCCCTGCGATTCCACGAGCTTGCCGCGCACGTGGATGGACGAGCCGGTGGTCACGGCCTTGAGCTGTTCGTCGCTGAAGCGGGCCATGTCGAAGACCACCTGGAGGTTGCGGATGGTGGAGCCGTCGTTGAGCGCCACGAACTGCACGTACTTGTTGCCGCGGCGGGTGCGCACCCAGCCCATCACGTCGACAGTGGTGTCGAGCGCGGGCTGCGCGAATATGGTAGATATTTTAGTGCGTTTCATATTGATGGTGAAGCGGTTTATTCAAAAGAGCCCATTTTCAGGAAGTTCACTTCTTCCTGGGTGAGGTAGCGCCAGCGGCCGCGGGGCAGGTTTTTCTTGGTGAGGCCTGCGAAGTAGACGCGGTCGAGCTTGGTGACGTGATAGCCCAGGCTCTCGAAGATGCGTCGCACGATGCGGTTGCGGCCGCTGTGTATTTCGATGCCGGCCTGGTTGCGGTCGGTCTCGGTGGCGTAGCTGATGGCGTCGGCATGGATGGGTCCGTCTT
>CAYUUN010000090.1:0-7637 GCA_964447895.1 uncultured Bacteroides sp.
TAAATTGCGATTTATTGGATGAGATGTGTATATTGGAGGAAAAAACTCTGATGAAAGACGGAATCATAGACAATGTGCTGGCGAGGCTGGAACAATCGCTTACACAAGAACAACTTAATGAACTTCGGTCGGCTATGCAGGCCGAATTAAGCGGATACGAATTGACACCAGTATCGGATACAGCAGAAAGATCGAAGAAAGATAATATCGCCCTTATGGTCAACTTTATATCGGCCAAGAAGATAGAGGGTTGCTCGGAGAAAACGCTCAGATACTATGAGAATACCATAAAGGTGTTTCTTGATTCTACCGGTAAAGCCCTGGAAGAGGTGTCGACCAATGAGATACGCTGCTATCTTTCATATTTTCAGAGCCGGCGACGCGCAGGCAAGGTGACTGTTGATAATGTGCGGCGCATACTGTCGAGCTTCTTTTCGTGGCTTGAAGACGAGGACTTTATTGTGAAAAGTCCGGTACGTCGTATTCACAAGGTTCGTTCGGAAATCACGGTTAAGGAGACAATAAGCGACGAGCACTTGGAGCGACTGCGCGACGCTTGCGTGGAAGCCCGGGATCTTGCCATGATTGATTTCCTGGTGTCGACCGGCGTCCGTGTGGGCGAGCTCGTAAAGCTTAATCGTTCGGATGTTGATTTCAACGAGCGTCAATGCGTGGTTCTCGGCAAAGGCAACAAAGAGCGCACGGTCTATTTCAATGCCCGGGCCAAGGTGCACCTGCAAAACTATCTGGCCACAAGAGCCGACAAAAATCCCGCGCTATTTGTGTCGATAGGCGCACCCAACAACAGGCTTACGATCAGCGGCGTGGAAGCTCGGGTGCGCCAACTGGGGCGCCAGGCCCGGGTGTGCCGCATTCATCCCCATAAATTCCGTCGCACACTTGCCACTATGGCTATCGACAAAGGGATGCCCATAGAACAGGTGCAGAGACTCCTGGGGCATTGTAAAATTGATACTACACTACATTATGCGATGGTAAATCAGGCAAACGTGCGCATCGCCCACCGTAAATTCTTAGGATAGCCGAAACCTCCTTGCATTCAGGCCCGGGGGCGGGGAATCAGAGGAAGGCGGCGATGAGGACGATGAGGATGAGGACGGGGGCGATCCAGCGCACGATGAAGATGACGGGGCGCTGCAGGGGGAAGCGCAGGCGGCCGTCGTTGCTGAGCTGGTCGCGCATCAGGGCGTGGTGGCGCCAGCCCATGAACACGCACAGGAGGATGGAGGCCAGGGGCAGCATCACGTTGGTGGCCACGGTGTCGAGGAAGTCGAAGATGCTGAGGCCGGCGATGCGCACGCCGTCGAGGGCTCCGAAGCTGAGGGCGCTGAGGGCGCTCAATGCAAAGAGCGGCGCGAGCACGATGATGCATGCCGCGCGGCGGCTGCGGCGGAAGCGGTTCTGGATGAACGATACTGAAACCTCGGCTATGGATATGGTGCTGGTGAGGGCGGCTACGAAGAGGAGGAAGAAGAATAACGACGACCACACCCGTGTGCCCGGCATGTGGCAGAAGACTTCGGGCAGGGTGACGAACACCAGGGCTGTGCCTTCCATCTGTGCTTCCTGCAGGCCGAAGCTGGACACGGCCGGGAAGATGATTATGCCCATGAGAATGGCGGCCATCATGTCGAGCAGCGACACGGTTACGGCCGTGCGTCCCAGGGCTGTGTCCTTGGGGTAGTAGGAGGCGTAGGTGATGAGGATGCCCATGCCCAGGCTGAGGGAGAAGAAGGCCTGCCCCAGGGCGTTGACCACCACGGAGGGGGTGATCTTGGAGAAGTCGGGGGCCAGGAAGTAGCGCAGGCCCTCGCCGGCGCCGGGCAGCGACAGCGACACGCTGCAGAACACGAGCAGCAGCACGAAGAGCAGGGGCATCAGCACGTTGCTGATGCGCTCGATGCCCTTGCGCACGCCGCAGAGGAGCACCAGGAGATTGAGGGCTATGAGCACGTAGGTGTTGAGCAGGGGGCCGGCCGAGCCGCAGATGTAGCTGCGCATGCGGTCGGCGAAGAGGCCGTCGAGCTGCGCGTTGCTGCCTGCGGCGTCAACGCCCTCGTAGAGGCTGCCGCCGGCGCTGGCCAGGAAGTATTCGAGAGTCCATCCGGCCACCACCATGTAGAAGCTGAGGATGATGTAGGATGCCAGCACGGGCACTGCGCCGGCCACCCACCAGGGCGTGCGCGGCGCATACTTGCGGAAGGCGCCCACGGCGTCGGTGCCGGCGCCGCTGCCCAGGGCAAACTCCGAGAGCATCACCGGGATGCCCAGCACGAGCACACACAATACATACACTACGAGGAAGGCGGCGCCGCCGTTGCTCTGGGCTTCGGCGGGGAAACGCCACACGTTGCCCAGGCCGATGGCCGAGCCCACGGTGGCTGCGATTACGCCTATTTTACTGCTGAATTTGGCTTTCTCTGCCATAGAAATTGTAAGTGACTAATGGAATAGAGTGCAAATTTAATACTTTTTTCGCAATAATCGCTACGATTGTTAATAATTGCCCCGAAAAAAGAATGATGCATAGGCCCCGGCCCGGTTTACCTAAACAAATGGCGCGACAAAGCGTTAAATATTTGTATAAGACGTGTTTTCTGCCTTGTGGACTTGCAGGAGTAAGAGAATTGTCGTATATTTGCACTGATTAAACTTTCAAGATAAACGATATGAAAACGACAAACATAATCCAGATTCCCAATCCGTCCAAGGAGTTGGTCGCTTTCATAAAGGAAGCGCAGCAGAAGAAGAGGGAGCGCATGAAACTTATCTGCGACAAGTATCGCAAGCTGCTTCACTGATAATGGATACGGTAGAAACATTAATTCCCGATAGCGAGGGCAATCATTTAGTGGTTGTCCTTAGTTTTTATGACGATGTCCAGAAGTATGATACATTTCAACTTCCCGTTGAATATATAACTCTTGAAATAGCTGACATTTCAATTGAAAAAATAGACCTTGACCGTCCCATTCACCTGAGGGCATTTATTCAGATGCGCAGGTGGCTGATAGAACAGTTTCTTCTTTTCCCTAACTCTGTGTTTTCCTATATTTGCTCCATCGATCCCTTGGAGACCAATCATGGAGCCTTTTCCCCTGAATTTTACCGATGGAAGCTGTTTGAAGCTTTATTTCTGCGCATCGCCGACACCCTTGGAGAACTGGGCATTCTTACGCAAGATATCATAGTGGGTCCTCCGGGCTACCAGACTTTTGCCAAGGTGTTCTACAGAAGCGCACATTCGCCTGTAATACATCTGGTGGTATCGCACTTGAACAGTAAATATTGCCCATAAACTTGAGCGATATATAGCCACACACAATCCGGCCGGCTCGCGGGGAGCCGGCCGGATTGTGTGCGGGGGCAGGGGGTGTTATTCGTCGGTGGACACGCGGATGGCCGTGGTGATGGTGTCGCTGTCCTTGTCGTAGTCGACCACGACTTCGTTGCCGGGCATGAGCGAGGCGGTGATTATCATCTCGGCCAGAGGGTCTTCGAGGTACTTCTGGATGGCTCGCTTCAGGGGGCGTGCGCCGAACTGGCGGTCGTAGCCCTTCTCGGCTATGTAGTTCTTGGCTTCTTCGCTGAGCACCAGGCGGTAGCCCAGGTCGTTGAGGCGGCGGTGGAAGCCGGCGAGCTCGATGTCGATGATGCGGAAGATGGCGTCGCGGTCGAGCTGGTCGAACATTATGATGTCGTCGATACGGTTCAGGAACTCGGGCGAGAACGCGTTGTTGAGGGCCTTCTGGAGCACACCGTGGGTGTAGTTCTTGTCCACGGTCTTGGTGGCGAAGCCCACGCCGCTGCCGAAGTCCTTGAGCTGGCGGGTGCCTATGTTCGACGTCATTATAAGGATGGTGTTCTTGAAGTCGATGCGCCGGCCCAGGCTGTCGGTGAGGCGGCCTTCGTCCATCACCTGCAGCAGCAGGTTGAACACATCGGGGTGGGCCTTCTCGATTTCATCGAGGAGCACGACGGAGTAGGGGCGGCGGCGCACCTTTTCGGTGAGCTGGCCGCCTTCCTCGTAGCCCACGTAGCCGGGAGGCGCTCCCACAAGGCGGCTCACGGTGAATTTCTCCATGTATTCGCTCATGTCGATGCGGATGAGCGTGTCGGCCGAGTCGAAGAGATATTCGGCCAGCTTCTTGGCCAGGTGGGTCTTGCCCACGCCCGTGGGGCCCAGGAACATGAAGGTGCCTATGGGCTTGTTGGGGTCCTTGAGGCCTATGCGGTTGCGCTGGATGGCCTTCACGATTTTCTCTACGGCGGCATCCTGGCCGATGATCTGGCTGCGCAGCGTGGGTGCCATCTCGAGCAGGCGGGCGCCCTCGGCCTGCGCCACGCGCTGCATGGGCACACCGGTCATCATGGCCACCACTTCGGCCACCATGTCTTCGTCCACCGTGACGCGGTGGTCGTCGAGGTATTTCTTCCACTCTTCCTGGGCCTTGTCGAGCTGTGCCGAGAGCGTCTGGGCCTTGTCGCGCCACGAAGCGGCGAGCTCGAAGTTCTGGGCATGCGCGGCCTCCACCTTGCGGGCGGTGGCGTCGGCTATCTCGGCCTCGAGGCGTTCGATTTCCTCGGGCACCTCGATGTTGGCCACATGCACG
Organism: uncultured Bacteroides sp.; assembly: GCA_964447895.1. Taxonomy (GTDB): domain Bacteria; phylum Bacteroidota; class Bacteroidia; order Bacteroidales; family Muribaculaceae; genus CAG-873. The sequence continues at coordinate 4,635 of CAYUUN010000090.1, forward strand.
CGCGCGCCGGCCTCGTCCAGGGCGTCGATGGCCTTGTCCGGGAAGTTGCGGTCGGAGATATAACGCTCCGTGAGCTTCACGCACGCCTCGAGGGCGCCGGGGGTGTACTCCACGTTGTGGTGGGCCTCGTAGCGGGGTTTGATGTTGTTGAGGATGGTGAGGGTCTGCTCGGCCGTGGTGGGCTCTACCATCACTTTCTGGAAGCGGCGCTCGAGCGCTCCGTCTTTCTCGATGTTGTTGCGGTACTCATCCAGGGTGGTGGCGCCGATGCACTGGAGCTCGCCGCGGGCCAGGGCCGGCTTGAGCATGTTTGCCGCGTCCATGGCGCCGGAGGGGTTGCCGGCGCCCACGATGGTGTGAATCTCGTCGATGAACAGAATGATGTCCGGGTTCTTCGACAGCTCCGTGAGGATGGCCTTGATGCGCTCCTCGAACTCGCCGCGATACTTGGTGCCGGCCACGATGGAGGCCATGTCGAGCGACACCACGCGCTTGTCGAAGAGCACGCGGCTCACCTTTCGCTGCACGATGCGCAGCGCCAGACCTTCCACTATGGCGCTCTTGCCCACGCCGGGCTCGCCTATGAGCACCGGGTTGTTCTTCTTCCGGCGGCTGAGCACCTGGGCCAGACGCTCGATTTCCACCTCGCGGCCCACCACGGGGTCGAGGCGGCCGTCGCGTGCGGCGCGTGTCATGTCGTTGCCGAACTTGTCGAGCATGGGGGTGTCGCCCGTGGTGCGTCCCGGGCGGCGTCCGGTCTTGGCTCCCGCGGGCTCGCCGGCGGGTGCGCCGGCAGTGGCGGCGTCGCGGCCGTCGTCGGGCGGGGTGGCTGTGCCGGCGGGGGCGGCGCTGTCGTTCTGCACGGCCGCGAAGAGGCGGTCGTAGGTGGCCCCGGCGTTCATAAACGGCTGCATGAAAGGCATCTGCTGCACCTCGTAGTTGTGGAAGAGGGCGAGCATGATGTGCAGGGGCTCTATCTGGGTGTCTTTGAGCATACGCGCTTCGAGCATGCTCAGTTTCACGATGCGGTTGGTGATGTCGGCCACGGTGAGGCTGCCGGCTCCGCGGCCGCTGTCGGCGGCTGCTTCCTCGTAGAGGAGCTGGTCCAGGCCATGGCGCAGGCGCTCGAGCGACGCGTCGGTCACGCGCTCGATCAGGCGCGCGGGTTCGGCGGCGGAGTCGTCGAGCATGGCCATGAGCAGGTGCGACGGCTGGATGGTGCTGCTGCCGTGGCGCATGGCCTGTTTCTTGCTTTCGTCGAGAATGCGCTGAATCTCGCCGGAAAATCTGTTTTCCATATTATTTCGTTCCTTTCGTTTTCTTATCTACTGCAATTATTGTGCCAAACGTGAAAAGTGCGTCAGATATTGTGACATGCCCTCATTTCTTATGTAAAAATAACGTTCTGCAACATTATATATAACAATTTTTTTGTAACTTTGCTTGATATTTGAACGAAACCAAGAAAAAGCATTCTTACAAGTATGTTGGAAGAAGATAGAATACTCAAAATCGACATCGAAAAAGAAATGAAGTCGGCCTACATCGACTATTCGATGTCGGTGATTGTATCGCGTGCGCTGCCCGATGTGCGCGACGGAATGAAGCCGGTGCACCGCCGTGTGCTCTTCGGCATGAACGAGATGGGCAACACAAGCGACAAACCCCATAAGAAATCGGCCAACTGCGTGGGCGAGGTGATGGGTAAGTACCACCCTCACGGCGACAGCTCGATCTACGGCACCGTGGTGCGCATGGCCCAGGACTGGTCGCTGCGCTACACCCTCGTCGACGGCCACGGCAACTTCGGCTCGGTGGACGGCGACGGCGCCGCCGCCATGCGTTACACCGAGGTGCGCCTGTCGCAGATGGGCGAGGAGATGCTGCGCGACATCGAGGCCGATACCGTCGACTTCCAGCCCAACTACGACAACTCGCGCCGCGAGCCCACCGTGCTGCCCACCCGCTTCCCCAACCTGCTGGTGAACGGCGCCAGCGGCATAGCCGTGGGCATGGCCACCAACATGCCTCCCCACAACCTCACGGAGAGCGTCAACGCCGCCATCGCCCTGGTCGACAACCCGGACATCACCATCGACGAGCTGATGCAGCACATCACCGCCCCCGACTTCCCCACCGGCGGCACCATCTACGGCTACAACGGCGTGCGCAGCGCCTATCAGACCGGCCGCGGCCGCATCGTCATCCGCGCCAAGGCCGAGATTGAGCAGGACGGCAACCACGAGACCATCGTGGTGCACGAGATTCCCTACGGTGTGAACAAGGCCGAACTCATTAAATATATAGCCGACCTCGTGAACGAGAAGAAGCTCGACGGCATTGCCGACATCAACGACGAGAGCGACTACTCGGGTATGCGCATCGTGATCAAGCTCAAGAGCGACGCCAACGCCAACGTGGTGCTCAACAAGCTCTACAAGATGACCCAGATGCAGGCCTCGTTCAGCGTCAACAACGTGGCCCTCGTGGGCGGCCGTCCCCGCACCCTCAACCTCAAGGAGCTGCTCGAGGCATTTGTGGCCCACCGCCACGACGTGGTGGTGCGTCGCACCCGCTTCGAGCTGGCCAAGGCCCAGGAGCGCGCCCACATCCTCGAAGGCCTCATCATAGCCTCGCAGAACATCGACGAGGTGATTAAGCTCATACGCGCCGCAGCCAACACCGACGAGGCCAAGCAGGCCCTCATCGCCGCCTTCGAGCTCACCGACGCCCAGGCCCAGGCCATCGTGGACATGCGCCTGCGCAACCTCACCCAGCTGGAGCAGCACAAGCTCGAAGACGACTACCGCCGCATCGAGGAGCTGATAGCCCGCCTGGAGCTCATCCTGAGCGACGACCACGTGTGCCGCGAGCTCATCAAGGCCGAGCTCGTGGAGGTGCGCGACCGCTTCGGCGACGAGCGACGCACATCGATCGACTACACCGCCGGCGACTTCAACGCCGAGGATTTCTATGCCGACGACGACATGATCATCACCATCT
>CAYUUN010000091.1:0-7525 GCA_964447895.1 uncultured Bacteroides sp.
GCGCGTCGCTTGTATTCCGTCTTTGAGTGGTGGACGCTTAAAAAGCGTCCCTCCACTGATTTTCAGCTCTTTGTCTTTCCCTGCGTCAACTTTGCGCGAGTTTTCTCTAAATATTCCGGGTTGGCTATACCTTTTCGGCGGGCTGAAGGGGCTCCATGTGGATGTTGATGATGGAGTTGTCGCCGAAGGCGGCGCGTATGGCTTTTTCGGCGGCGGTGGCCTTCTCGTGGGCCTCGGCCAGGGTGATGTTGCCGTCCATTTTGGCATGGAGGTCAACGGCTATGCCGTTGCCAATGCGGCGTGTGCGCAGGTTGTGGACGAATGCGATGCCGGGCACAGCGGTGACCAGCTGCACAATCTGCCGCTGCTTGTCGTCCGGAAGCGAGGCCTCGAGAAGCTCGCTGATGCAGGGGCGCACGATGTCGTAGCCGCTCTTGATGATGAACACGCTCACGACCATGGCCGCGATGGGGTCAAGAATGCGCCAGCGGTCGCCTAAAAACATGGCGCCGGCCACGCCCACCAGGGTGCCCAGCGACGACACGGCGTCGCTGTGGTGGTGCCACGCGTTGGCGGTCACGGCCTGGGAGTTGAGCCTCTCGCCGGCCTTGCGCGTGTAGCGGAACAGCCACTCTTTCGACACTATCGACAGCACGGCCACCACCAGCGCAAGCCATGTGGGCCGGGCCAGCGAACCGCCGTGGATGCTGTGCACCACATCGCGGATGCCGCCCACCATCAGGCCTATGCCCACTCCCACCAGCAGCAGCCCTATGATGGCCGTGGCCATGGTCTCGTACTTGCCGTGGCCGTATTCATGGCCTTTGTCCTTGGGCTTGCCCGCGATTTTCACGAACACCAGCACGACCACATCCGAGACAAAGTCGCTCAGGGAGTGGACGGCGTCGGCCACCATGGCCGAACTGCGTCCCACAAATCCGGCGACGAACTTGAGCACGATGAGAGCGGCATTTACGGCCGATCCCACCAGCGTGACGGAGTATATTTCTTTTTCGCGTGTGTCCATGCGGGCTGGGTGAATGTGGAGGCGGCCGGAGCGACCGGCCGGATAATATATATGTAACAGCACGGAGCCGATGCGGTTCGCACAAATTTACGAATATTTTCCGGATAGACAGCTGTATTTACTGCGCGTTGAGCAATTTTGTGTAAATTTGCCGAGTAAAAACCCGGCTTGCATTATGGCTCTTGAAAACATCAAAGGATATGCGCTGGCGGCCATCGCGGCTGCCGCCTACGGCACCAACCCGGCCTTTGCCGTGCCGCTCTATGCCCAGGGCATGAACCCGTCGTCGGTGCTGCTCTTTCGCTACCTCCTGGGCTTGCCCGTGCTTGCCTGCATCATGAAAGCCAGGCAGATACCTTTCGGGCTGCGCCGGCACGAGGTAGTGCACGTGGTGGTGCTGGGTGTGCTCATGGCTGTGTCGTCGCTCAGCCTGTTCGAGAGCTACCGCTTCATTAACTCCGGCATAGCGTCGACGCTGCTCTTCGTGTATCCCGTGATGGTGGCAGTGCTGATGATATTCCTGTATCACGAAAAGTTCAAGCCGTCGGTGGCACTGTGCCTGGCCATCATGAGCGCCGGGCTGTTCATGCTCATAAAGCCGCAGGGAGCGGGCGGCCTTAATCTCACGGGCATCCTGCTGGTGATGGTCTCGGCGGGCACCTACGCCGTATATATCATCCTGGTGAATGTGTCGGAGGTGGTGCGCCATATCCCCACCACCAAGCTGCTGCTGTACGTGCTGCTGAGCGGCACCCTCTTCTATGTGTGCCTGATACCCCTTGGCTTCGACGTCACGCTCCCGGACGAGCCGGCAGGCTGGTGGTCGCTCGTGGCTCTCGCCATCATTCCCACGGTGGTGTCGCTGGCATGCACCACGCGCGCCATCCAGCTGATAGGCTCTACGCCCACTGCCATATTCGGTGCCCTCGAGCCCGTCTCGGCCGTGATTCTCAGCGTGGTGGTGCTTCATCAGTCGCTCACCGGCTCCGACGTGGCCGGCGGCGTGCTCATCGTCGTAGCCACCACCATCGTCGTGGCCGACAACTCCGTAGACCGCCTCATCCTGCGCGTGCGCAAGATGTTCCCCCGCCGCCACCGCCCATAACCCAGTGGCGGCCAAGGTTTCATATATTTGAAAAAAATAAGTATATTTGCAAATCTTCCGGTGGAAACAGATAAATCTTAAATATTAGTACATGAGAAAATTACATCTCGCAATTCTATTAGCAATGAGCATCACAGCACAGATGGCGCCGGCAGGCGAGGCTCCGCAGCTGAGTGCCGACAACATCGACGAAGTCCTCGCGGCCATGACGCTGGAGGAAAAGGCGCAGCTGCTCGTGGGCGGCGCCAGCAATTTCGCTGCCGCAGGAGCCGTCGTGGGCGGTTCGGCCGAGGCTGTGCCCGGCGCTGCCGGCACCACGGTGGCCATCCCGCGCCTGGGAATTCCTGCCACTATCCTCACCGACGGCCCCGCCGGCGTGCGCATCAACCCCACGCGCCCCGGCGACGATAAAACCTATTATGCCACAGCCTTCCCCATAGGCACCGCCGTGGCTTCGACCTGGAACACCGCCCTGGCCGAGGAAATCGGCCGCGCCATAGGCGACGAGACCAAGGAATACCACTGCGACGTGATTCTGGGCCCGGGCATGAATCTGCACCGCAACCCGCTGTGCGGCCGCAACTTCGAGTACTATTCCGAAGACCCGCTGCTCACCGGCAAGATAGCCGCTGCCTACGTGCGCGGCGTGCAGAGCGAGGGAGCCGGCACCAGCATCAAGCACTTTGCCGTGAACTCGCAGGAGACGCAGCGCACCAGTGTGGACGAGCGCGCATCGCAGCGCGCCCTGCGCGAGCTCTATCTCAAAGGCTTCGAGATAGCCGTGAAGGAGGGCAAGCCCTGGACGGTGATGGCCTCCTACAACGCCGTGAACGGCACCCTGGCCCAGGAAAACCGCGAGCTGCTCACCGACGTGCTCCGCACCGACTGGGGCTTCGATGGCATGGTGATGACCGACTGGATAGGCCAGCGCAACACCGCAGCCCAGGTGCACGCCGGCAACGACCTCATGGAGCCGGGCCAGGCACAGCAGTGCGAGGAAATCGTGGCCAAGGTCAATAGCGGCGAGCTCGACATCAAGGATGTGGACACCAGCGTGCGCCGCCTGCTCGAGTACATCGTGAAGACGCCGTCGTTCAAGCGCTATCCGGCCACCGACGCGCCCGACCTCAAGAAGCACGCCGAAATCACGCGCCGCACGGCCAACGAAGGCATCGTGCTGCTCAAGAACAACGGCATCCTGCCGCTCTCGCCCGACATCAAGACGGTGGCCCTGTTCGGCGTGTCGTCCTACGAGTTCCTCTCGGGCGGCGTGGGCTCCGGCTGCGTGCACCCGCCGTATGTGGTGGATATGGTCACCGGCCTCGCCAACGCCGGCCTCTCGACCACGCCGCGCCTCACCGACACTTACCGGAAGTATATCCAGTATGCCGCCGACAAATTTGAGATGGACCGCCATCCCGCCAAGTGGTTCCAGTCGCCCGTGATGGGACAGCAGAAGTATCCCGAAATCAGCTTCAGCCAGTATGCCCTCGCCACCGAGGAGCCCCTGGCCGATGCCGCCATCATCACCATTGGCCGCCAGGCCGGCGAGGGCATCGACCGCGAGATCGACGGCGATTTCAACCTTTCGCCCGACGAGCTTGAGATGCTCCACGACGTCACCGCCCGCTTCCACAGCGCCGGCAAGCCCGTGATCGTGATCATCAACAGCGGCTCCGTGATAGAGACCGCATCGTGGAAATCGCTGCCCGACGCCATCATCGTGGCATGGCAGCCCGGCATGGAGGGCGGCAACAGCGTGGCCGACATCCTCACGGGCAAAGCCAACCCCAGCGGTAAACTCACCATGACATGGCCCGTGAACGCCATCGACCATCCCTCGACACAGAACTACCCCCTGCCCATGGACCTGTACACCTACAACACCATGTACGACTGGACCAAGGGCATCTCCGGCTACCACTACACCAACCACGGCGAAGACATCTACGTGGGCTACCGCTATTTCGACACCTTCGACAAAGACGTGAGCTATCCCTTCGGCTACGGCCTGTCGTACACCGATTTTGAATACAGCCGTCCGGCCGTGAGCGCAAAAGGCGACGACATCGCCGTGAGCGTCACCGTGAAGAACACCGGCCGGGTGTCCGGCAAGGAAGTGGTGCAGGTATATGCCACAGCCCCCGACGGCACTCTCGAAAAGCCCGCCAAAGAGCTGAAAGCCTTCGGCAAGACGCGCGAACTCAAGCCCGGCGAGAGCGAGACGCTCACCATGACGCTCAAGCGCCGCGACCTGGCCTCGTTCGACGAGTCGCAGAGCGCATGGGTGGTGGATCCCGGAACGTATCAGTTCCACATCGCCGCATCCGTCGAAGACGTGCGCGCCACCGTGCCCCTGCGCGTCGAGGGCATGACCGAAAAGACCACCGACGCCCTCAAGCCCCGCGTGGATTTCCCCCGCCTCTCCCGCAAGTGACCATCGCCAAATATCCCGGGCCGCCCCGGCCCGGGATATTTGGCATAAAGTTGTCAGTAAATGAATCAAGCGATTTGCAATATACTGTTGGTGGGGGCGGGCAGCTGCGTGGGCGGCGTGGCCCGATACCTGGCGGGGCGTGCCGTGCAGGCCGTGTGGCACACGGTGTTTCCCTGGGGCACATTCCTGGTGAATGTGCTGGGCTGCTTCATAATAGGCCTGGTCTATGGCTACATAGACCGCGGCGGACAGATGGGCGACGGCCTGCGGCTGTTTCTTACGGTGGGATTCTGCGGCGGTTTCACCACCTTCTCCACCTTCATGCACGAGAATTACCTGCTGTTCAACAGCCCGCAGCCCCTCGTGGTGGCGCTGTACGCCGTGGCGAGTGCCCTCGTGGGATTCCTGATGGTGTACCTGGCCTACTGCCTCACACGCGTGTAGCCTCCGTGCGGGGCTCGTAGGAGACGAGATAGACCCAATCTTCAGGCGCAGCAGGGGCGTTGCTGTCCTCGCTGAAATGGCCGGCGCGCTCCTGCACTTTTTCAGCCTCGTAGAAGTGGCGCAGGCCTATACCGCAATCCAGCACCGAAGCTTCGCTCTTGGGCTTGTAATAGAAATGCACCCGGTGGCCGCTCATCAGGGCTCGCCAGGGCTGGCTGTTGGTCGACGATGGCGCGAGGCGCATCATTTCAAGCGACATTCCGAAGGGGCTCTCCGGCTCGAGCGGGGTGTCGAAATTGCCGTCGAAGAACAGTTTGCCGAAAGGCTTGCGGTTTTTGCTGCCCAGCGCCAGGCGCGTGACTTTTTCCTTGATGGAGGGCTTGGCCGCAACGCCCACGGGGCAGATGATGCGCAGTTCCTCGCCATCGGGCCATGTTTCGCCGCGCTCGAAGTCGGTGCCCTTGAAGGTGGCGGCTATCCAGCATGTGCCCAGGCCCATCTGCCAGGCGCGGAGCACAACATCCTCGAAACGGAAACCGGCCGTGAGTGCCGAAGCCTTGTCGCCGGCTATGCCCAAAAGAAAGAATTCCGTGGCGCCGCTGATCATGCCGTAGGTGCTGGGCTTGAACGCGCCCTTGAGGTCGAAAGATTTCAGCCTTATGGTGACGTGGCCGCCGAAGGGGCTTGTGGCTTCTTCCGCGGCTTTGCGGAGTTCTGCTATTGTCTCGGGGGCGAGATGCTCGCCGTTGTAGCTGCGCACCGAGCGGCGCTCTTTCATTGCTTCTATGATGTTCATATGGGTTTCCGTTAAGTATTTATCAGTATAAACAAGCGACGCTTTGAGGCGGTTCACGCCGCCCTGAAAAGAAACGGGCAGGGTGTGAAGACACGCCCTGCCCGACTTTGCAAAACAATCTTTTCTTGCTTAGAATTCCACCTTTATACTATTTACCTTAGAAAGAATTAAAATATATATTTACCTGACTTATTTCCTTTTGTGGTGCGGAGGGTGACAACGTGGAGGCCGCTCAGGGCCGTGGCCAGGCTGCCTTCGGCTGTGTCGATTGCAGTCTCGAGCATCTTGTGGCCCGAGAGGTCGTAGACGGTGAGGATGGCAGGCGTGTCGACTCCTGCATATTCAATGCAGCCGGCTGCCACCCTGAGGGTAAAAACGTCGCCGTCGGCCACCACCGCGCCTATGCCGGTGTCGCCCGTGCCGGCTGCGAGGTTCCAGCCGCGCAGCGATACTACGGAGGCGGGAGCATCGGAAAATGCCGTGGCGTTTTCGGTGGCTTTGCCGCGGGCGAAGACGCGCACCGAAGATGCCCAGCGGTCGTTCACGAAGATGTCGAGCACGGAGTGGTCGAAGAACACGTTCAGCTTCACGGTCTCGCCCTTGGCAAGCTGCACGGGCAGCGCGCTGTGGATGCAGCCGTCGAACACGCCGGCGTCGTTGACCAGACGGTCGATGTCGCGGTAGTCCACCACTATTTCGTTGGTGGCGCCGTCGTAGTACACCTTGAGTGCCGAGCTGCCGTCGTCGAGCAGCGTGAAGCCGGTCTTGCCGGAGCCCACGGTGAACTCGCCGCACAGCTCCACAGCCCTGCCGGCCACGCCCTCGATGGGCTGCGTGCCGTCGAGCGTGAAGGCCTCCTTGACGAAACCATCGCCGGAGCGCATGGCCGAGAGGCCCGAGAAAGGTTTCTGGCACAGACGGCCCTCGCTGTCGAGCCACCACTCGCGGGGCAGCGAGTAGGTGTGGGCGTAGCCCAGGTCGTAGTTGGCCTGCGAGGGCAGCTTGTCGGGCACGATGCCCAGGGCTATCGTCTTGCCGTCGCGGGTGAATATCGAGGGCGAGAGCAGGCCGTAGCCGTCGCGGGCGAAGTCCGGCAGCTCGATTGTCGAGGGTGCGGCCTTATCGGCGCTGAAAGTGCCGTCGGCGTTGATGGTGCCCACCCAGTAGAGTGCGGCCACGCCCTTGGCGGTGTTCTGCGGGGTGGCCGTGAAGAGCCATTTGTCGCCCATGGGGGTGATGGTGGGCATCTCCCAGAAAGTGCCGCAGGTGGCGGCGTCGCTGCCCGTGAAGAAGGTCTTGCCGTCGTTGCTCCATTTGCCCGAGGCTGGGTCGTAGCGGTGAAGCGTGGTGGTGCCCTTGCCGCCCTTGCTCGAGCCCACGATTATGTAGGCGCCGGAGGCGGTGCGGAAGAAGTAGGGGTCGCGGAAGTCGTCGGAGAGACCGTCGGGGCGACCGTTGATGAGGGGTGCCGGGGCTTTCTGCCATGCCAGCAGGTCGTCGTCGAGCGCCGTGGCTCCAGCAATCACGGCCTTAACATAGTCCACGCCGGTGTAGATGATGGCAGGCTTGCCGCCCGTGAGGGCGTCGTCGGTGTACACGCAGCCCGACCAGCAACCCTTCATGTCGAAGTCGGTGCCGGGAGCCAGCGCGATGGGCTCTTCCTGCCAGTCGTAGAGGTTCTCGCTCGAGAGATGGCCCCAGTGGAGGCGCGACATG
>CAYUUN010000092.1:0-7469 GCA_964447895.1 uncultured Bacteroides sp.
AATAAGAAAGCAAAGACCTTTTTCAAAATCATTGCTCTTGCAATGCCTCAAGGTCATGCCCGAGTCCGCCTTGGCCGCTCATTGAATCGCCTGGCCGAATTGACAGAGATTGTTTTTCATCGCCGGAATTGCTCCGGCGGTCGTTCTCTTGTACTACTTCGTCTATATCTATTGTAAATATTTCAATGTTCTCGCGTTTCGTCGTTTCCTCAGAAAGGCTTTGCAAAGTTACCACAAAATTTTGAACTGACCAAATTTTTGTTCAACTTTTAACAAATTTTAGTTTTCAGGGCCTCTTTCGACCCCTGTCGGCCAGCTGCCGGCGCCCTTCCTCCGAAAAGCGAGTGCAAAGTTACAACATTCCCACCACCCCACCAAATATTTTCGCAACTATTTTTCAAGAAAATTTAATCCCACTTGATTATCAAGGCTTTACAAAACTCATTTTTCTGCATAAAAAATCCCGAGCTATTGCCCGGGCGCAAAATTGTGCTTAACGACATTAAAACAGCCGAACCTTAAATATTGTTCACGCAGCTTCCGGAGCTATAGAACAAACTTGCCGCGGCGCCTGATGGCGCATAGACGCCCCGCTGCGCGGCGTTATTGTAGCTATTATAGCTATCTTAGCTATTGTAGCTCTAAGCGCGGCGCAGACGCTAAGGCCGCCCACCGGCGCTCCATTCAAGATGCCAACAGTTCGCTTTCCTTTAATATATAGGGCCGCGCCCAAGCGGGCACTGTGCGTGAAGAAGGGCTACCGACGATGCTTTCGGGGAAAGCGCGACAGTGCATAAATAGCAAAATGACAATTATTTCACCCGCCCCGCGCGATTTTTACACCCAGCATAACGAGAGTGCTATCAGAAAGCGAGGAAATGCGGCCGCACGCAGCCGTAAATGTCATTTCGCCGAAATAAAGATGGCCGGCCACCTCATAGAAATCTACGCGCACCTGCGGAAATCCCTGCGACAGCACCCGGGCGCAATCGAGCATCTTGGCCAGATTCTTCGGCGCGGGAATGTCGATGGAGGCAGGCTTGTGATTTTCCGTGTGATTCAGATATTCGTCGCGCTTGTGCCACTGCGTGTCGTAGGCCGCGGTCTCGTAGGTGGCGCCCCGGCGGTTCAGCACCACAAAGACAAACTGCGGTTCGCCGGCTATGCACCACACCTTGTAGTCGATGAGCGAGGCGGAGGGCACAGCCTGGGCGCGGCTGTCGAGCAGCTGCTCGGCCACCACGCGGGGCTTGATGCGCAGATAGTGGGGCTCGGCAGTCTCTTTGCCGAAAGGGTGGCGGAACAGGTCGCGGAAATAGCGGCGGATATCCTGTACGTCGGCCTTGCTCTTGTCACTTATAATGCGTACATCTCCCGAGCCGTTATTGGCCTTTAGCACGAAGCTGCAGGGCAGAGCATCGAAATCAATGTCATCGGGATTGTCCCACACGGCCAGCAGCGGCACGAGCGTGTCGGCCAGGCCGCAGCTCTCGACATACTCGCGCACGGCATACTTGTCGGCCAGGCGCGACCACTCCCGCGTGTCGGTGGTGAATGCCAGGCGGTTGATCCACTGGTTGAGGTCGCGCGGGTGCTCCCAGTCGATGTCGCGGCCGAAGGTGTCGCGATAAAACTGCGCCGCACGTGCTCGCGGGCTCATGAACTTGAGCTTCAGCCGGTGGGTGAGCCACCACCATATCGTCGATGGCTTGTACATATTCCCTTCAATCCGCTGCCTGGTTGTTGGGCTTGCCGCTGCCGCCGCGGCGATGGCGGCGGCCTCCGCGGCGGCGGCGCTTCTTGGCGTCGCCGGCGGCGGGAGCTTCGGCGGCGGGAGCTTCGGCCGCCCGGGCGGGGGCGTCAGTTGCCGGAGCGGCGGCTGCCTCGGGCTGCTGTGCGGGCTGCTGCTTGGGGGCGCCGCTGCGCTTGCGGTCTTTGCCGCCACGGCCGCGGCTCTTGCCACCGCTGCGGCGACCGGAGCGACCGCCGCCGTCACGGCCTGAGGCGCCCAGGTCGTTGCGCGCGCCGAACTCGGCGGGCACGTCCTCGCGGCGCACGGGCTTGCCCAGGAAGCGCTCGATGGAGGCAAAGCTGCCGCGGTCGCGCTCGCCCACGAGGGTCACGGCCGCGCCCTCGGTGCCGGCACGCGCCGTGCGGCCAATGCGGTGCACGTAGTCTTCGGCCTCGCGGGGCACGTCGTAGTTCACCACCAGGGCGATGTCGTCGATGTCGATGCCGCGGGCCAGGATGTCGGTGGCCACCAGGATGTCGAGGCGGCCGGTGCGGAACTCGTGCATCACCTCGTCGCGGCGCGCCTGTTCCAGGTCGGAGTGCATCTCGGCGGCGTTGTAGCCTGCGCGGCGCAGCTCGCGGGTGAGCTCCTTCACCTTGAGTTTCGACGCCGCAAACACTATCACGCGCTTCGACGCCTTGGTGGCGAAGAGGTGGCGCAGGATGGGCGTCTTGGCGCGCTCGGGGCATATCACCACCGACTGGTCGATGCTGTCGGCCGGCCGGCTCACGGCTATCTTCACCTCCACGGGGTCGCGGAGAATGCTGGCTGCCATCTGCTTGATCTTTGGCGGCATCGTGGCCGAGAACATCAGCGTCTGGCGCGTGGCCGGCGTGGCGGCCACTATCTGCATTATATCGTCGTAGAAGCCCATGTCGAGCATGCGGTCGGCCTCGTCGAGGATGAGCACCTGCACCTTGCTCAGGTCCACATAGCCCATGCTCATGTGGGCCAGCAGGCGCCCGGGGGTGGCTATCACCACATCGGCGCCCATCTTGAGGCCGCGCTGCTGCTGGGCGAAGGTGGCGCCGTCGGTGCCGCCGTAGATGGCCACGGAGTTGACCGGCAGGAAGTAGGAGAAGCCCTCCATCTGGCGGTCGATCTGCTGGGCCAGTTCGCGGGTGGGCGACATCACTATGCAGTTGATGGCGTCCGGCTCGGGCTGCGAGGCCAGGCGGTCTATCACGGGCAGCAGAAAGGCGGCCGTCTTGCCCGTACCGGTCTGGGCCACGGCTATGAGGTCGCGCCCGTCGAGCACCGCCGGGATGGCCTGCTCCTGGATGGGCGTACACTCGCTGAAGTGCATTGCATCGAGCGCATCGAGAATATCGTCGCTCAGGTCTAATTCATCGAACGTCATTATATATAATATATGTACATCGTATTTTCCGCCCGCAAAAGTACATAAAAATCCCCGGATATTCAAAAAACTCACTTTTTTCACCCTTTGGCCGAGTTGTGGCGAAAGCTGCCGCTATCTTTGCACCGTCAAACATTTATGCGCCGCCACGCGCCGCTTTTCAAAATTTTCTTATTAACTTTGCATCAGTCAAGAGCGACAACATATCTGTCAAAAGAAAAGTGCCTCATCTCTTGTGAAATCGCCAGTCTAACATCGGATGCACGAGGCACGGTGACAGCTCCCGTCATAAGGGGCTGCCATTCCGTGCGTGTATTCAGGTGTTTGGCGATACCTACAAGAGGGCAAGGATGGCAGCCCACTTTTTCTTCACCCAACCCAACCGAAAAACCTCCGACATGCGGCCGCCTGAGGAGACCCAAAAACTCTTGTAAAATCGCCTTATGAAAAAACTTCTGTTTATGCTGATGGCTGTCATGGCGTTCAGCCTGAGCGCATGGAGCGGCAATTCTTCCCCGAAATCGGAAGAAAGGAAAGCCTCTACCGTAGCCACCAAATCTTTAGTGACTAAATCAATGTCGGATAAAATAGCCGACGCGTGTCTGCGAAACGAAGGTTATACCCTCACCGTATTCTACAGAGCAAATGAGAAACAGCTGACAACGAGCGACATAATTGCAGGCAAAGGCAGGGAAATATTAATGAACCTGAATAAGCATCCGCAATATGCTGAAAATTTCATTCGTGAGATAGTCAGAATATGGGGATATAAGGGCCTGAAGTCGTTGGGCTTCACCGAAAATGAAATTAATATCAGCAAGAAAATCGTAGCCAATCCGTAAAAGGCACCGTCAATCATTTCTGCGCCGCTTATCAAAGTATTCTTACTATCTTTGCATCAGTCAAGAGCGACAACATATCTGTCAAAAGAAAAGTGCCTCATCTCTTGTGAAATCGCCAGTCTAACATCGGATGCACGAGGCACGGTGACAGCTCCCGTCATAAGGGGCTGCCATTCCGTGCGTGTATTCAGGTGTTTGGCGATACCTACAAGAGGGCAAGGATGGCAGCCCACTTTTTCTTCACCCAACCCAACCGAAAAACCTCCGACATGCGGCCGCCTGAGGAGACCCAAAAACTCTTGTAAAATCGCCTTATGAAAAAACTTCTGTTTATGCTGATGGCTGTCATGGCGTTCAGCCTGAGCGCATGGTGCGACAATCCTTCCCCAATATCGGAAGACGGGAAGGAAGCTAACGCTGTTACTGAATATTTAGTAACCGATTCAATGTCGGTTAAAATAGCCGAGGTCTGTCTGTTGAACGAAGGTAATACCCGCTCTACATTCTATAGAGCAAATGATAGGTGGCTAACGCCTGGTGATATACATGCGGGCAAAGGTAAAGAAATATTAATGAATTTGAATAAATATCCGAAATATGCTGAAAATTTCATTCGTGAGATATTTAGAATGTGGGGATATAACGGCCTAAAGGAAATAGGATTCAACGAAAATGAAATTAATATCAGCAAGAAAATCATAGCTAATCAGAAATAGCCAGTTTTGTCGGATAAACTCATCTCCACAATATACCATATCAGCCAATGAATTACAATCAACATGACAACGCCCCTGTTCAGCGGCCGGAGGGGGCGATAGTGACCATCCAGGAGATTCTGCGGGGCCGCGATGCAGCCTTCGACGCGTGCAGGAAGATTCGGCTCGTGCGCCACGCCGACAACCGCAAGACAAAAATCATCGACGGCCGGGAGGTGCGCGCTTCGCTCTATCAGCTTTACCGATACGACAAGGAAACATTCCTCAAATATCAGAAAGAGCAGCAACGGAAGAAGTTTGAGGATGTGGAATACATCGTCTCGTTCATTGGCGAAGCCGGCACCACGGCCCGCTTTGTGGGCGTCTACAAGGTGGGCAACAAGATGCCCAGCCCCCACCGGGCCGACGAAATCGTGTGCGACATGGACATCGTCCCGGCCTTTGAGAGCCTTACCCACCGCATCGTGATAGACTGGGGAAAGGCGACCGTGAGCTGGTGTCAGGACTATTACACCTATCCCAAGGCCGTGATTCGCATAGACGAAGGATTCGAGGATGCCGAGGGCATACCGCGCTTCACCGGCTATGCCGATACTATTCTTTCATTCCCGGAGCTGAAAGCGGTGATAGAATCGCCCGAGGACCATCCCTGGCACACGGCCCTGAAGTCGGTAAACTGCATATACCTCATCACGGATAAGGCCACGGGCAAGCACTACGTTGGCAGCACCTACGGCGAAAATGGCATTTACGGCCGGTGGGAGACCTACGTGAAAACCGGCGGCCACGGGTGGAACCAGAACCTGGTAGAGCTGCACAAGGCCGGCGCGCAGCATCTCCACGACCATTTCCAATGGTCTATCCTTGAGGTGCTTCCCCTCAACGTGACCGAGCTCCAGGCCGTGGAGCGCGAAAACCTGCACAAGCAGAAACTGATGTCGCGGCGCCCGTTCGGATATAACGAAAACTGATTTCCGACGAGCATTGCAAGAAAATTTTCAGAGCTTTCGCCAAAATGTGGCGAAAGCTTTTGCTATCTTTGCAGCGTAAAACAATTGATTCGGAAAAATGGAAAAGAATAAAGGCGACCTGTTCGCACGCTATCTGTGGCTCTACGGCGAGATCGCCGGCAAAGGTCCGGTCACGTTTGAGACCATCAACAACGACTGGATGCATTTCTCATTGAACCCCTCCGGCGAGCCGTTGCCCCACAAGACCTTCGAAAACCACCGGAAGTCGATAGAAAACATGTTTGACATCGCCATCGAATGCAATCGCTCTAACAACACATATTATATACCGGAAGGCTCGGAGCTCATTTTCACACGCGCCACCGTCGACATGCTCAACGGCGCATTGCTGTTCACCCGCGTGCGCGGCAACGAGGCCATGCGGAAACACATCCGCCCGGAGCAAAGCGGCGGCGAGTCGGCGCTGCTCATCACCATCGCAAGCGCCCTGGAGGATGGCTCGGGCCTGAGCCTGCGCTATCGCCACAACTACGACCCGCAGCGAGAGACGCTCTACCACGTCACGCCCGTGGGCCTTAAGCAGTTCCGCCTCCGCTGGTATCTGATAGCCGATCTCGGCGACGGCCATCCCTACAGCTTTTCCCTGGACAGAATCGTGAAACTCGAGAAAGGCGCCCGCGTGGAGCCCTCGCCGATAGATATAGACCTGCTGTACAAAGACGCCTACGGAATAATCCGCGAAGACGCCACGCCGCCCGAAAAGATAGTGCTGAAAGTGGAGAGCGAGCAGGCCAACTATTTTTTCTCACGCCCGCTGCACCGGTCGCAGAGGGTGGTGGAGCGCACGCCCGACCACGTGGTGCTCAGCCTTTTCGTGTGCCCCACCTACGATTTCATCATGGAACTCCTCTCCCACGGCCCCAAGGTGGAAGTGCTCGAGCCCCGGAGCCTGCGCAACCGCCTGGCCGCCACCATCCGCCGCATGGCCCAGCTCTACTCCCACCCCTCCCCGCAGGGCCTCACTCGTTCAATAGGGATCGTGGAAACCTCGCGCAAAGTATCCCGATAGGACGTTGCCCTAAATCATAAAGAAAAGAGAACGAGCCGCCCGTCTGATGGCAGGGCCGGAGGCCCTCCCTTTGGTTAACCCCCGGCGGGTCGCCGGGGGCAGCAATATCAACAGATACAGCCCTGGAAGGGCTGTCCTGCCGGACATTGAGGTGGGGACACCCCCTCCGGGGCTGCCGCGTGGTTTGCCCATACCCCGTGCGGCCCGCACGGGGTTAACAAGCGGGCGGACCTCCGGCCCGCTCCATTATAGCGTTGCACCCGGTTTGTTCTATAGTAGCCGCAGTTAAAATTTAAAGAGCTGAGATACAGCGCAGTTGGAGTCTTTTTCAAAGCGGCTGCCCAAACACGTCCACCTGCGCGATAGCTCCACACAGCAGCGAGCAAGCGCAGCGTAGCCGCGCGCGCAGCCCGGCGGCAGAGCCGCCACACGTATATAGCCACAAGTTAGCACGGCAGAGCCGTGCGCAGCTTGTGGTAGCCGTGCCCCCCTGTGAAAATGAGCTGCGTAGCTGCTCAACATCCCGCGCCACAGACGCCCCGCTAAACGCGCGGAGCATGATTTAGGGGAGGGGCGCGTGCACCGCCGGCGCGGCTAACGCCGCTGGGCTATCAGTGGGGAGAGCGTCGGAGACGCGACGTTCCTTAGCCTCAGGTCGAGCGCAGGTACAACCTTCCGCGGTGGCATATTGCGGGGTGTTGGTAATCGTTCTACCTTTG
>CAYUUN010000093.1:0-7265 GCA_964447895.1 uncultured Bacteroides sp.
ACGCCCCCGATATAACCTATCTCTTTTTCACCCGGAAGAAGATTAAGAACTTTTATGAGAAATAGATCAATTGTTTCTATCATGGTAACCGACAAGGGGCAGCATTGGCATAAGGAGATTCGCGTCTTCGGAGTGCTGGTGTACCATAGGCATGATTACACCGAGGAAAATAAGAAAAGAACTGTCGGGTTTAATTCGATGCCATACGCGCATACTGATGTGGATGAGGATGATAGATGGGAGGAGAATGAGTTATGATTGACGCGAAAACACTACAAATCGGTTCACACGTCCTATGTAATGGCAAACGAGAGCGCGTGCGAGGATTAGATGAAGATAACGGACTGATTATCCGTTTTCCTGCTGAGTATGTGCATGCAAGCGAGGTTGAGCCGATTCTGATTACAGGTATTTTACTGAAAGAATTGGGTTTTGACAAAAGGGAATGGAGTGACGAAAGAGTATATGTTAAGCAGATTGGAGAGTACGCGATGAGATTAATCTATATGGGTTCTAACGAGTGGGATTGCTATATTCATACATCACATTATTCTTGCAGATTGGCTATGTATCGCAAACTGCTATATCTCCATGAGCTTGAAACAATATTTTATTTAATTACGAAAACAAGATTGATTGAGGATTGAATTATGAGTAAAGTTTATATTGGAGTGGACCCGGGGAGTGATGGCTATGTAGCGGTCATCATGGAGAACGGGGTTTATGATTTTTTGCCGATTGATGGCACGCCGGTGCAGGAGGTGTCGGCATTCCTGGCGAGGTGGGCGTCGAGTAATTGCGTGGCGGTGCTGGAAGATGTGCACGCGGTGTTCAATTCGTCGGCCAAGGGTACGTTCAATTTCGGATTTTCAAAGGGTATGCTGTTTGCTTTGCTCGTTGCACATCGTATTCCGTATGTGCTTGTAGCGCCTAAGGATTGGCAGAACGAGGTGTGGATTAATGCGGATAAGGAATATACCACCCAAAGACAAACAACTAAGGATGGAGGGGAGAAGATTATCAAGAAGGTGGATACAAAGGCCACTTCTCTCAATGCGGCCCGCAGGCTGTTTCCGTTGGTGGATTTTCGGAAGAGTGAGAGGGCCAAGAAACCGCACGACGGCAAGGTAGATGCCTTGCTGATGGCTGAATATGCACGACGTAAAAATCTTTAAATATGGATGTGAGTTTCCAGCGTACGACATCATCGGACGAGTGGTACACTCCCAGGGAGATTGTAGGTGCCTTGGGCGACTTTGACTTAGACCCCTGCGCACCGAGCCGGCAGTTCTACACGGCGACGGAGTGCTACACGAAAGCCGAGGACGGGCTGAAACAGCCATGGTTTGGCAGGGTGTGGTGCAACCCGCCGTATTCGCGCAAACTTGTAGCTCCGTTCATCCGCAAAATGGCGGACCATGGCAATGGTATAGCCCTTATCTTTAACCGCATGGATATAGCGCTGTGGCATGATGTCATATTCCCTACCGCCTCGGCAATGCTTGTGATGCGCGGGCGCGTGAGATTCATGCGGCCGGATGGGTCTCGAGGAGATGCCGCGGGATGCGGGAGCGTGCTCGTTGCATGGGGCGAGCACAACGCCAAGATATTGCGAGACACGACTATACACGGGTGTTATTTCAAATTTAAGTAACTAATGGCTAAGGACTACATAGACAAGTTGGCAGGACAGTTCCACACGATGATGAAGGGTGAGGAGCTGGATAAGGGCCTGGCTGAAAAACGGCCGGCCGACCGCATAGGTGTTTTCCAGGAGCTACTGATACAGGCCTTGAAGAAGTCTACGCTCTGCTGTTTCAACGGGCGGCCTTATTACTTTGACGGTCGCATTTACGTGCAGCTGGGGAAGGACGGCTGGGACGCATTCAACTCGCTGGTGCTCCGCATAGCAGACCGGTGTGCCCTTCCTGCCGGCGACAAGACAAAGCTGGAGGGTGTGAAGAAGGTGTGCCGCGGGGAAGTGTCGCTCAAGCAGCTCGAGCCCGACAATTCGATTATCGTGCTTCGGAATGGAGTGCTGGACTTGGAGAAGAATCAATTCTTCAAGTTCAACAGGCGTTTCAAGCAGGTGACGCAGATGGATTTCGACTATGAGCCGGACGCTGTGCCAAACGTGTGGACCGACTATTTCCTGGACACGGTGCTTGATGAGCAGTGCCAGAAAGTGCTACAGGAATTTATGGGAGCTATTTTCATCGACCGGAGGAAGGTGAAGATTGAGAAGATGCTGATTCTTTATGGCGCCGGAAGCAACGGCAAAAGTGTGATTCAGTCGACGCTCATCGGGCTATTGGGCGAGGCGAATGTCAAGACGCTCGCAATTTCGGACCTTATCAGCGGCTCGGAGCGGAAGCAAAACATCGCGTCTATCAACGGTAAGCGCCTGAATTATTGCTCGGAGATACAGACTAAGGAGTTCGGGCAGAATGCCGATGCACTGAAAGCGCTGATAAGCGGCGAGCCGTTTGAGGTGCGCCTGGTTTACATCAACAACTTCACGGCACGGAATATTCCGTTGCTGATGGCGAACGCAAACAGGATACCATACATCAAGGATTTCAGCCACGGGCTGGCGCGGAGGCTCATAATACTGCCCTTCGAGAATGTGATTGAGGAGCAGAATCAGAACAAGCAGCTGGCAAAGGAGTTGCAGAAGGAATATCCCGCTATCCTCAACTGGATTCTGGCCGGGCGTCAGAGGTTGGTTGCCAACGGCTACCGGTTCACGTTGACGCAAAGGCTTCAGGAGATAGTGGATGACAAGATGGCCGAGAGTTCGTCGGTGCTATCGTTCATGAAGGCGAAAGACTACAACCGCTCGGTGCTTGACCTTGAGCACGAAGTGAAGTGGCTGGAGGCTCAGAAACTGTATTATGCCTATGTGGCATGGTGCGCCGGCGAGGGGCTTACGCCAGAATCAGTCAAGAAATTCGGCACCACACTCGCGGAAGCCGGGTATAGCAAGCGGCGCACGCCCGAGGGAAATCTTTATGGCGTATATCAGCAGTTTGTCCGTCCCATTAAGGAAGAGTACAAGCGCAAGAACGAGAACGACCTGGTGGACGGCATGGACAATCTCGCCCACTGGTGTGGAGTGAGCCGGCAGACGATAGAGAAAATGATGCGATGCAACCTGCTGGAAGGATGCTACCGGAGAGAAGGCCGCCGATATTCGTTCATGCTGAACGAGTCGCGCAAGGCCGTGCGCAAATTCCTCAGAAAGGTAGATGGTCGCACGGCCGACGGCAAAGTGCCCATGCAACTTAAAGCAGACCGTCGAGCGTTCAACAAGTATATGAAAGAGTGCGGGTTGCCATTTAGAAAGGCCGAGAACTACGACCCGCACGCATTAGGCATAATCTACGTGACAGATGAGTTCAACTATCAGCTGGACAAGGACGATTACAAAAGATTTATCAAGTTTTCACCAATAGACAAATCACAAGAAGCATGAAAAAGAACGTGATTGCCCGCGCTGGCAACTTTGAAATCATATTGGATGCTGGCGCCGAGCACGACTATCTACGCATTAGATCCATCAGCGGACACTGGAGCGTGAGCTACCGCGACGACAATGAGATGTATGGCAAAATCCTGGCGATGGTGCGAGATAAGCCCTATGAGCGTACGCTCGAATACACCATCGTCTATCTGTTCCACACAACGACGGTGCTGATTGACGCGGAGATGGCGAACGACTATTTTTCCGCCCTGGAGAGAATGTTCGCACGCATGGCCAGGGCGCAGGGAGAGCCCACCGACGAAGAAAATGAAGAAGCCATCGAAGAAGTGAGAGTGCTGGGAGAAGTGGGAGAAATCATAAACGAAAACAACACCTAAACAAGCCGGTGTGTTGCAGAATAATATAAAATAGCCTATCTTTGCAATAAAATACAAGCCCCAAGAGCTTCATGGTCCCGTGAAAGGGATTGTGAAGCTCTTTTTATATACCTCAACCGCACTAATTATATGGCTGTAGAATACACTCTCCGGATGCAGAAGGCAAGTGCCGGCAGTCCCGTGAAAGACACATTGTCGTCTTTCGGTTTTGCCACGGGCGAAATTACGTGGCCCGATGCAGAGACATGCGAAGTAGCCTCGCGTGTGTGGCCCGGGGAGCACGGCGAGGATACTTACATTCCGCCGGGGGGATTAAAGTTAAAAGCCTACGACCTGGAAATAGAGCTGTGCTACAAGGGAACACCCGGAAGCGCCTACGCGGCCTACAAAGCTCTGCGGGATTATCTGACAGGAATAGACGGAACGGGCGGAGAGCTAAAAATCTACGACCCATATTGGCACGTGGGCCGGCGGGGGGTATATGTAAAGAAAATAGGCAATCTGAGCGCGGCGCGCACCAATATAGACGAAGTACTGTCTTGCACCGTCACCTTTCATGTGAGCGACCCCGTGACTGAAATAGTGATAGGTAACGATTAACCGGGTGCATTCTAAATATGGGTATCGCATGACATGGGAGATAAAAAATAAAGACAACGCTGTGAAGGCTATGGCCTGCAAGCTTGAATATAACGACGAATGGATGCAGGAATGCTCGGTGACCACAACTATCGAGGCACCCTACCCCATCAATTTCGAGATAGGCGACTACCTCATTTATCGTGGAGAGCGCTATGAGATAAACTACGATCCAGGCAAAATCAAATGTGCCCGTCGGTTTGAGAAGGGCGATGCATTCCGCTATGAAAATGTGAAGTTCAACTCGCTTGCAGATGAACTGACGCGTTGCGACTTTCTCGATGTCGTTCTCAACGACAATCAGTTCCATTTCACAGGCTTGCCTAAGTTTTCTTTTTATGGGGGCGTAAAGGCGCTGGCAGACCGTATTCAGGCCAACCTGGACCGCGCCTATGGTAAGAACACATGGCGAGTGATGATTGACGAGGAATTTTCCGGCAGCGAGGAAAGGAATGTATCGGTGGACAATATCAAGGTGCAGGGAGCACTATCGATACTCGTAAATGATTTCAAGACTTACTACACGACCTCAGGACGTACAATCACGATAGGTGCAGCGGGCGTTCCGGCCGACCATCTTTTCAAATACGGGAAAGGGCAAGGCCTATATGAGATTGAGCAGAACGCCGAAGCCGACCAAGCGATTGTCACGCGCCTGCGGGCTTACGGCTCCACGCGCAATATTCCTCACAGATATTACAACGAGCTTTCCGGTGCCGACGGTAAAAAGCTAATTCCCGACAATATGGCCGTGCAGTACCTTATGCTGCCTGACTTTCCCTACACCACCCAAGACCCGTATATAGATTCGCCTAACGTAGAGGCGCTGGGTGTGCGCGAGGGTACTATCTTCTTCGACGGCAGCGGCGAGCTGGAGGAGATTTTTCCTTCAATAGAGGGAATGACTGCTGAACAGCTGCATGAGGCATTAGTGGGTTGCAACGCCGAAGGAGCCCTTGACGTGCTCGTAGAGGCCGAGCAGATGAGCGACAACGGTGTGGGCAAGATTGAGGGCGACGCGTTTGAGGGAAACGCCACCACTACTGCCGAACCGACTACTTTCAAGGTCACGATCAAGGATGTGGGTTTTGATATTAATGACCATCTGACCACGCAGGCCGCCGTTATTTCCTTCAAAAGCGGAATGCTCGGAGGTCGCAATTTCGAGATTGTAGGGTGCCACCCGAAGACAAACAGCGCCGGGAGGACGACTGGATATGAGCTTGAGCTGAATCGTGTCTTCGATGAAGATATAAAGCTGTGGTTTCCATATAAAGATTACAATGCAGGGGCCGGGGACAAATTTGTTTTGCTCTATATAAGGATGCCGGAAGTCTATATCAAGGCAGCCTCCCGTAAGTTGCTGCGTGCAGCAGAGGAATGGCTCGCCAAGAACGACTATTCCCGCTCCGTCTATGCTCCGAAGATTGACGAGGTATTCATGGCCCGCCAGCACGACTCGGCTATGACATCCCAAGGCGCGATTAAATCCCTGCACGATACCCTGCGGGCAGGAATGCAACTGCTATTCGAGGATGAAGACCTCGGTATAGACGCGGCAATCTTTATTGACAGGCTTACTATCAATGAAAGCGACGGCTCCATTCCCACCTATGAGGTGGTGCTTAAAGAAGAAAAGAGTGTGGGTACCATCGAGAAGATGCAGAATCAGATAGATTCACTCGCAGCGGGGCAAGGCAGCGGCGGCTACACGGCCTCGCAGATCCGCTCCATGATAGAGGCTTATGGCGGGTCGCACTTTCTTTCTAAAATCAAGAACGACCGCACGCCATATATCATATCCTCCGACAAGGGATTTGAGGTGGGAGAGTATTCTCCAGGTGCTTCCGGAGGTTTTCTTGGTATAGATGGAGATGGCGACAGCTTTGCGGAGGTGGCGCGGCTGTACGTGCGCGTGCGCGCGTTCTTTGAGGAACTCACGGTGATAAAGGCCGGGGTGCTGGCCGGCAAGCAGTATATCACCCCGGGCGGGGGCGTGCGCGCCGTGCGCGTGGAAGAGACGCCGGCGGCATGGCGCTGCTGGTTTCTGAGCGCTCGCGACGGCGAGCGCTGCGACGTGGCCCTGGAGCCCGGCGACCAGGTGATAGCCGAGGTGTTCAACGCCCGCGAGGGCACCACGGCCCGCGCGGCCAACCGCCGCTACTGGCGCCTGGCCACGGCCGTGGTGAACGATGCCGAGACCGACGCCGACGGCAACCACTACGGCTACGTGGACCTGTCGAAGACCGACTGCGAGCCCGGCAGCGACACGCCGCAGGCCGGCGATGAGCTGTGCCAGCTGGGCGCGCGCACCCCGGGCGAGCGGCAGACGGCCATGGTGTTTTCGACGGTGGGCGCCGACGCGCCCTGCGTGAAGCTCTACGGCGGCATCAGCGGCTACTCGCTGGCGGGGCGCGCCGTGGTGAGTTTCGGCCGCGATGCCTCGACGGGCCGGATATTCTTCCGCCTGGGGCAGGACGGCGCGGCGCAATTTCTGGAGTACACCCAGGACGAGGGCCTGACGGTGGCGGGGCGCATCGCCTCACAGAGCGTGATAGCGGGCGGCGCCTCGGACGGCCTGACGCTGGGCGCCGTGCTCGACAGCGCGGGCATCGCCTCGCAGGCCGTGCGCTACTCCACGGCCCACACGGCCGCGCAGCCCTCCGACGCCACCTTCACCCTCGAGGCCGTGCCGGCCGTGGCCGCGGGGCAATACCTGTGGAGCCGCACCGAGGTGGTCTACAACAACGGCGAGAGCACGCGCA
>CAYUUN010000094.1:0-7230 GCA_964447895.1 uncultured Bacteroides sp.
GCGAGTTTTTCCACACTTTTTTACGACAAATCGGCTGAATAGTAAGGGAAAAAAATTAACTTTGTAGTCATAAACACCATTCACGTTATGAAGTTGCACCACTACTATCTGCCCGCTGTGCTTGCGGCGCTCGCAGCAGCGGCCGCGGGATGTGTCGACGACAAGTACGACCTGTCCGACATCGACACTACCTCGAAATTCTCCGTGAACAATCTCGTGCTGCCGGCCAATATCGACCCGGTGGAGCTGGGCACGATCATCACCTACGACTCCGACAGCAAGATCAAGCCCATGGAGATAAACGGCGAGATGGTCTACGCCCTGAGCGAGGACGGCGATTTTTCGTCGGACCGCATCTTCGTGGAGTCGTTCACCTGCCCCAGCCCGGAGCTGGGCTATTCCACCTCGGTGCTGGAGATGGCCCCGGTGCAGCAGTCGGCCCGCCGGGCCGGCGGCGTGACGGTGTGCTACACGATAGGCGAGATGGGCCACGACCTGGTGTATGAGACGGCCGATGTAGACCCCTCCATCGAGTCGATAGAGTCGATCACCACGGAGCCCATGGAGTTCAAGGTGACGATGAGCCTGGTGGACGTGAGGGTCGACATCCTCTCGGTGTACGTCACCGACCTGGTGCTGCAGATGCCCAAGGGCCTGAAGGTAGACCCCGAGGCCAACGAGGGCAGCTACGACCCCGCCACCGGCCTGTGGACCATAGCCCGCAAGGAAGTGGAGAGCGGCGTGACGCGGCCGGAGGTGTGCCTGGTGGCCACCGGCATCGACTTCGTGGCCGCCGGATGCGACATCACCCCGGAGCGCACCTTCACCTACGACGGCGCCTTCAAGGTGCTCTCCGGCAAGCTCTACGTGACCCCCGACCTGAGCGGCGGCGTCAGCGGCTCGCTCACGCAGAAAGTGGAGTTCCGCGTAGACTACACCCTGAGCGACATCAAGGCCACTACCTTCACCGGCCGCGTGAAATACAGCTTCGACGGCATGTCCATCGACCCCGTGGACATCACCGGCATCCCCGATTTCCTGTCGAAGCCCGGCACCGACATCTACCTGGCCAACCCGCAGATCTACCTGCAGGTGGACAACCCCGTGGGCAACTACGGCCTGAGCTACAGCGCCGGCTTCAGCCTCTCGGCGCAGCGCGACGGCGAGCCCGACGTGACCTTCACGCCCGACGGCGGGGGCATCACCGTGGGCTCCTCGCTGGGCGTGGCTGGCCCCTACAACTTCGTGCTCTCGCCCTCGGCCGAGGGCCTGGCCGTGCCGGAGGGCTACGGCAGCGGTCTGGAGCACGTGGCGTTCTCGTCGCTGGGCGGCCTGCTGGCCGCTCCCGCGGGCTACGAGGGCAGCCTGCCCAAGCGCATAGGCATCGACGTGGTGAACCCCGGCATCCCCTCGCAGCACGTCTCCGACTTCGTGCTCAACACCTATATCGAGGGCGTCAGCGGCAAGTACAGGCTGGTGGCCCCGCTGGCCCTGGTGGGCGAGACGGACATCGTGTACTCCGACAAGACCGACGGCTGGTTCGGCGACGACTCCGACGACACCCTGGCCATCGAGTCGCTGGAGGTGACGGCCACGGCCGACAACGGCGCCCCCGCCAGCGTGACCCTCACGGCCTATCCCCTCGACCGCCAGGGCCGCGACATAGCCGGCGCGGTGATCAGCTCCACCGTGCTCGAGCCCTCCCGGGCCGGCCAGCAGGTGGTGATAAAGATGGAGATGAAGGAGGCCGTGACGGGCGTCGACGGCGTGCGCTTCGAGGCACGCATTGGCGGCGGCAGCGGCGCGGCCCTCAGCCCCGACCAGACCATCGTGCTCAACGACATCAAGGCTCGCGTAAGCGGCTATTACCTCACAAAATTCTGAACATGAAAAAGATAGCTCGCTATATAGTCTGCGCCCTGGCCGCTGCCTGCGCCACCACGGGCGCCACGGCCCAGAACTCCCGCTCGGCCTACTTCCTGGACAACTACACCTACCGCTACCAGCTCAACCCCGCCATGGGCAACGACAAGGGATTCGTGTCGATGCCCGGCCTGGGCAACCTCGACGTGGCCGCCCGCGGCAACCTGCACCTGCGCGACGTGATCTACAACGTGGACGGCCGCACCTGCCTCTTCACCAATCCCGGAGTGAGCACCGCCACGGCCATGAGCGGATTCTCGGACCGCAACCGCCTGGGCGTGTCGCTGCGCGAAAACATCGTGGCCGTGGGCTTCAAGGCCTTCAAGGGCTACAACACCATAAGCCTGGGCGCGCGCGCCGATGTGAACGCCTCGGTGCCCGGCTCGCTCTTCTCCCTGGCCAAGGAGGGCGCCACAAACGCCACCTACGACATCCACAACCTGGGCGTGGCCGCCACCGGCTATGCCGAGCTGGCCTTCAACCACTCCCACGACATCAAGGCCGTGCCGGGCCTGCGCGTGGGCGCGTCGCTGAAGGCGCTGCTGCCCTTTGCCGGCGTTGACGCCCGCTTCAACAAGGCCGAGCTGGCCCTGGGCGAGGAGGGCTGGACGGCCGTGACGAATGCCGATGTGTATGTGAATCTTCCGGATTTCCGCTTTAAGACCGACCGCAACAAGCAGGGCCGCGAATATGTCTCGGGCCTCGACTTCGACGGCGACAGCGGCGTGGGGCCCTGCGGCTTCGGCATGGCCTTCGACCTGGGTGCCACCTACAAGTGGCGCGACTTCACCTTCTCGGCCGCCGTGCTCGACCTGGGCTGGATGGGCTACACCAAGGCCGTGAGGGCCTCGACGCAGGGCGACCGCACCGTGAATACCGACGCCTTCACCTTCAACAGCAACGGCGACGCCCCCAACTCCTTCTCCAAGGAGTGGGACCGCCTGGTGGACAATATCGAAGACCTCTACCGCATGGACGACCTGGGCGGCGGGCACTCCCGCACGGCCGCCATGGCCGCCACGCTCAATTTCGGCGCCGACTACGCGCTGCCGGCCTACCGCAAGCTGCACTTCGGCCTGCTGTCGTCGACGCGCCTGGCGGGCCGCTACTCCTGGAGCGAGCTGCGCCTCTCGGCCAACGTGCACCCGGCGCGCTGCTTCTCGGCCTGCGTGAACGTGGCCGCCGGCAGCTTCGGCGCCTCCTTCGGCTGGATGGCCAACCTGCACGTCACCGGCTTCAACTTCTTCCTGGGCATGGACCACGTGCCGGGCAAGCTGTCGAAGCAGGGCGCGCCCCTGAGCAGCAACGCCTCGTTCAACCTGGGCATGAATTTCCCTTTCTGATCAAACGATGAAACTCCGACTCTCTCTCTTTCTCCTTTCGGCTGCGTGGGCCTGGTGGCCCGCGCACGCTCTTGACGTGGCCGTGGCCGCGCCGGGCACCCTGGCGGATGCCGTGGCGGATGCGGCCGGCGTGACGTCGCTGGCCGTGAGCGGTCCGCTCGACGCCTCCGACTTCCGCTTCATAGCCACCGAAATGACGGCCCTGAGCCGCCTCGACCTGGGCGCCGCCACCGTGGCGGCCTACAGCGGCGAGGCCATCGACGGGCTGCACAGCTATCCCGCCGACGTGCTGCCGCCCATGATTCTGGCGGGCACGCCCCTGGAATCGATAGTGCTGCCCGCCGGCCTCACGGCCTTGGGCGAGGGCGCGCTCGCGGGCACGCGCCTGAAAAAAATAGATGTTCCCGCGGGCGTGAGCGCTACGGGCGCGGGAGCCTTCGCGGGCTGCACCGGGCTCGAAGAGGCCACCGTGGCCTCCGGCACGCTGGGGGCGGGCGCCTTTGCGGGCTGCACGGCCTTGCGGCGCGTGAGTATCCCCGCGGGGGCTGCCGTCCCGGCCATGTGCTTTGCGCGCGATTCGCTGCTTGCGGCCGTCGATGGCTTCGGGAGCGCCGTGGCCGTGGGCGACGCTGCCTTCACGGACTGCGCGTCGCTCGCGACGCTGCCTTTCGGCCGCTCGCTGGAGCGGATAGGCGCCCGGGCCTTCTGCGGCAGTGGGCTGCGCGAGGCCGCCCTGGCCGGCTGCACGGCCCTGACGAGCGTGGGCGAGGGCGCTTTCGCAGCCTGTCCGCGCCTCGAGCTGCTGGAGCTGCCCGAGGGCTGCGAGGCCGCCGCGGCGCTGGCCATGAACAGCCCGGCGCTGCACTCGGTGGCCCTGCCGGCCGGAGATGTGCCCGACTATGCCTTCACGGCCGACTCGCTCGTGGATATCTCCGCCGCCATGGCCGCCGCCGTGGCCGTGGGCGACTTCGCCTTCAAGGGCGTAAGGGACGCCGGCGCGGTGGTGTTTCCGGCCACGCTCGAATATATGGGCCGCGGCGCCATGGAGGGCGTCACGGGCCTGGCCACCATCGATGCCTCGCTGCTGCAGGCCGTGCCCGCGCTGGGCGAGGCCGTGTGGGCGGGCGTAGACCAGCCCGCGGTGGTGCTCTACACCGCCGACGAGATGGCCGAGGCCTTTGCCGGCGCGGCCCAGTGGCAGGACTTCGACATCACGCCCAAGAGCCTTGTGGCCATCGACGATGTCGCTGCCGATGGCGGCGGCGCCGCCGAGGGCACCCTGCGGGCGTGCTTCCGCGGCATGCTGCTGCTGGTGGAGTGCCCGGCGGGAGCCGTGGAGCAGATAGCCGTGGCCGACCCCGCCGGCCGCGTCCTGGCCACCCTGCACCCCGACGCGCAGGGGCGCGCCATGCTCGACACATCGCGCTGGACCAATAGCATTTACCTGCTGGGCGCAAGCTCCGGCCACTCAATAAAAATTGCAAGATAATGGGCAAGAACAAGCTGCGGAAGTTCGACGAACTGAGCCACATCGACTTCGTGTTTCAATATCCTTTCGGGCGCCTGCGCGACGAGGGTTTCCCCCTGCGCGGCCGCTGGAGCGAGCATTTCGGCAACGACAATCCCATCGTGCTCGAGCTGGGCTGCGGCAAGGGCGAGTACACCGTGGGGCTGGCGCGCCGCGACCCGGCCCGCAACTATATAGGCATCGACATCAAGGGCGCGCGCATGCACAGCGGCGCCACGGCGGCGCAGCGCGAAGGCCTCCGGAACGTGGCCTTCATCCGCACCGGCATCGAGCTGCTGGAGCATTTCTTCGCCCCCGGCGAGGTGGCCGAGATATGGGTGACCTTTCCCGACCCCCAGATGCAGAAGGCCAACAAGCGCCTGACGGGCACGCGCTTCTGCTCGATGTACAGGCGCGTGGCCGCTCCCGGCTGCCGCCTGCGCCTCAAGACCGACAGCCCCTTCCTCTATGCCTACACCTCGCGCATGGCCGGGCTGAACGGACTGCCCGTGGCAGCCGCCACCGACGACCTCTACGCCCCCGGGTGCGCCGTGGGCGCCGGCGAGCCCTGGCGCGACATCCGCACCCACTACGAGCAGCAGTGGCTCGACCGCGGCCTCACCATCAAGTATCTCGAGCTGGGGCTCGACGGCCCCGCCGGGCTCATCGAGCCCGAGGCCGACGACATCCCCCGCGACACCTACCGCAGCTACTCCCGCGGCTACATCCAGATGCCCCAGCTCCAAGAAGAAAAAGACCTATAAATCTTATAAGTCTTATAATTCCAATAACTCCAATAACTCCAATAACTCCAATAACTCCGATAATTCCAATCCCTCCAATCCCCGAAAAATGGAAAACCCGCTATATCCCGCCCAGATAATCGACGCGCTGCGCACCGTGCGCTACCCCGGCTCCGGCAAAGACATCGTGTCGCTCGAAATGGTCGAAGACGACATGCGCATCGACGGCCGCAAGGTGAGCTTCTCGCTCATCTTCGACAAGCCCACCGACCCCTTCGCCCGCTCGGTGGTGAAGGCCGCCGAGGCCGCCCTGCACACCTTCGTGGCCCCCGACATCGAGGCCGAGATAGCCGTGAAGTCGCGCCGGCCGGCCGCGGCGCCTGCGGCGCCGGTGCTCCCCGGCGTGACCAATATCGTGGCAGTGTCGTCGGGCAAGGGCGGCGTGGGCAAGAGCACCGTGGCGGCCAACCTGGCCGTGAGCCTGGCGGCCGACGGCTACCGCGTGGGGCTGCTCGACGCCGACATCTTCGGCCCCTCCGTGCCCAAGATCTTCGGCATCGAGGATGCCGAGCTCTACATGCACGAGGTGGACGGCAAGAACCTCATCATCCCCGCCGAAAAATACGGCGTGAAGCTGCTGTCGATAGGTCTGCTCATCGACCGCAACAGCGCCGCCGTGTGGCGCGGCACTATGGCCTCCAACGCCCTCAAGCAGCTCATCGAGCAGGCCGACTGGGGCACCCTCGACTATTTCCTCATCGACCTGCCGCCGGGCACGAGCGACATACACCTCACCCTGGTGCAGACCCTGGGCATCACCGGCGCGCTGGTGGTGACCACCCCCCAGCAGGTGGCCCTGGCCGACGCCCGCAAGGGCATCGCCATGTTCCGCGACCCCAAGATCAACGTGCCCGTGCTGGGACTGGTCGACAACATGGCCTGGTTCACCCCCGAGAAGCACCCGGAGGAGCGCTACTACATCTTCGGTCCCGCCGAAGGCCCGGAGAAGATGGCCGCCGAACTCGACATTCCCGTGCTGGCCGAGATACCCCTGGTGGCCGCCGTGGGCGACCACAACGACGCCGGCACCCCCATAGCCCTGGGCGACAGCCTGAGCGCGCAGTATTTCCGCCACCTGGCCCACATGACCGTCGACGCCATAGAGCGCCGCAACGCCACCCTGCCACCCACCACCGCCGTAAACGTCCACAAGAAATCCAATGCCTGAAATACTCATAATCAATGGCCCGAACCTGAACCTGACCGGCCGCCGCGAGCCCGCCATCTACGGCACCCGCAGCATGGACGACATCCTGGCCGACGTGGCCCGGCACTTCGAGGGCCGCGCCCGCATCACCACCTTCCAGAGCAACCACGAGGGCGAAATCATCGACCGCCTGCACGCCGCCGGCTTCGGCGCCGTCGATGGCATCGTGCTCAACGCCGGCGCCTACACCCACACCTCCCTGGCCCTGGCCGACGCCATCGCCGCCATCGACACTCCCGTGGTGGAGGTGCACATGAGCAACGTGGCCGCCCGCGAGCCCGTGCGCCGCACCTCCATGATAGCCCCCGTGTGCCTCGGCACCATCGCCGGCTTCGGCCCCGCCGTCTACACCCTCGCCGTCGCCGCCCTCCTCTCCCGCCCCTGATCGCACTGATACAAAAGACGCTATGTTTGCCGGTGAATTCGGACGCCGGCCATAGATGGTAT
>CAYUUN010000095.1:0-6865 GCA_964447895.1 uncultured Bacteroides sp.
TTTTCAAGCTGCCGATTCATCTTTTTTGTCCCTTCCTTATCCCGAACTCACGTTAGTATATTTCTCCGCGCCTACTATAGAACAAGCAAGGTGCTAAAGCCACATGTGCAGTCCCCGCGTAGCGAAAACTCCGCGTAGCGGGGTGCCGAGGTTAGCCTATGGCAAGTGCCGCGTTTAGTGGCACGCAGCCATAGGTTCATGCCAGCCCCCCAACAAAAAACTCCGCGTAGCGGGGTGTCTTTAGAACCGATGTTTTCAAAATATGGCGCTGAGACGCCCCGCTAAACGCGGAGCTCGTGGTGGTGGGGCGGTGCGACAAACCTACGGCTGCGCTCAGCTAAACGCCGAGCTTGCCGCAGGCTAACTCCGGCGCACCGCTAAACGCGGTGCCGACGCGGCTAACGCCGCTGGCCATGCAGAGGTGGATACTTTTGTTTACCGCCATGTTGGCCGTCAATATAAATGGTGCGCCGCGGGATAGCTTAGGCCTCCCGTCCTTCCGTCCCGTTCTCTTTCCTTTATGATTTAGGGCAATGCCCTATCGGGATAATCTGCGCGAGTTTTCCTATAAGGCTACTATAAAGAA
Organism: uncultured Bacteroides sp.; assembly: GCA_964447895.1. Classification (GTDB taxonomy): domain Bacteria; phylum Bacteroidota; class Bacteroidia; order Bacteroidales; family Muribaculaceae; genus CAG-873. The sequence continues at coordinate 587 of CAYUUN010000095.1, forward strand.
AAGCCGCGCATCGGCTGGATGCGCGGCTTTTATGTGGAATGGCCGGGTCGGTTATTTCTTCACGGCCTTGTTGCGGCGGGCGTCGGCGATGTAGGCCACGGGAGCGGCCACGTAGATGGTGGCCAGGGTGCCTACAATCACACCCAGGAGCATTGCGAAGGTGAAGCTGCGGATGGCTTCACCGCCCAGGATGAAGATACACAGCAGCACGAGCAGCGTGGAGCCGGAGGTCATGATGGTACGACCGAGAGTGGAGTTGATAGACGAGTTGATGGTGGTGAAGAAGTCCTGCTTGGGATAGAGGCCTACGTTTTCACGCACGCGGTCGAATACCACCACGGTGTCGTTGATCTGATAACCGATAACGGTAAGGATAGCCGCGATGAACGTCTGGTCTACTTCCATTGCGAAGGGCAGCACGCCGTAGAGCAGCGAGTAGAAGCCTATGATGGTGAAGGCTGTGAATGCCACGGCTGCGAGTGCACCCAGCGAGAACGCCACGTTGTGGAAGCGGAGCAGGATGTAGAGGAACATTGCGATGAGCGAGATGATCACGGCGATGTAGGCGTCGGTGCGCATGTCGTTTGCCACCGTGGGACCTACCTTCTGCGAGCTCACGATGCCCTGGCTGGCGTCAGTGGTGCTGAACTCAACAGGGCTCATGCCTTCGCGCAGGTGGGGCTTCAGAACGTTGAACAGTTTGCCGGTGATTTCCTTCTCGGTATCTTCGTTTTCTTCGTTGATCTTGTAGTTGGTGGAAACGCGCACCTGGTTGGAGCTCTCGATGGTGATAACGCTTACGCTGGCGCCATCGAATTCCTCGGCGAGGGCGTTCTGAAGATCAACGGTGTTGACGGGCTGCTCGAATTTCACCACGTAGTTGCGGCCGCCGGAGAAGTCGATGCCCTGGTTGAGGCCGCGAACGAAGAGCGAAGCTACCACCACGAGCACGAGGATGCCGGCCACGGTGAAGCTGAGCTTGCGCTGGCCCAGGAAGTTGATGTGGGAGTTCACGAACATCTTGCGCGACACCGGGGTGGTGAAGGTGATGTTCTGGAAGGCACCGAGCTTGCCGAACCAGGTGAAGAACACGCGGCTCAGGAACACTGCGGTGAAGAACGAGCACACAAGACCGATGATGAGCGTGGTGGCGAAGCCCTTGATGGGACCTGTGCCGAAGAGCAGCAGGATCACGCCGGTGATAATCGATGTGAGGTTCGAGTCGAAGATGGCGGAGAAGGCGTTGCTGTAGCCGTCGGCGATGGCGGTGCGCAGGTTCTTGCCGGCGCGGAGCTCTTCCTTGCTGCGCTCGAAGATGAGCACGTTGGCGTCGACGGCCATACCGAGCGACAGCACGATACCGGCGATACCGCTCATGGTGAGCACGGCCTGGAACGAGGCCAGGATGCCGAGGGTGAAGAAGAGGTTGCACAGCAGGCAGATATTGGCCACGAGACCGGGAATCACGCCGTAGAACACCATCATGAAGATCATCAGCAGCACGAGGGCCACCAGGAAGGAGGTGAAGCCTTTTTCAATAGCCTGCTTACCCAGCGACGGACCAATCACCATGTCGCTGATGATGTGCACCTTGGCGTCCATCTTGCCGCTCTTCAGCACGTTGGCAAGGTCCTTGGCCTCTTCGAGGGAGAAGTCGCCGGTGATGCTCGACGAGCCGCCTTCGATGGCGCTGTTCACGTTGGGGGCGCTGTACACCTTGTCGTCGAGCACGATGGCTACCTGGCGGTTGATGTTGGCAGCGGTGATGCGGGCCCATGCGCGGGCGCCGTCGGGGTTCATGCGCATCGACACCTCATTGCCGCGCAGGGGGTCGTACTGGCTGTCGGCATCGCTCACGGCCTTACCGTCGAGGGCGGGCTTGCCGCCGTTGGTGCGCAGGGCGTAGAGGGCATAGCCGAAGTTCACTTCCTGGCCGTTGGCATCGGTGCGGGTGGTGGGCTTAACGCTCCAGCTCAGCTTGAGGTCGCTGGGCAGGAGGTTCTTGGCCACGTTGCTGGCCAGCAGCTCGTCGATAGCTGCCATGGCGCGTGCATCGGGAGCGTAGCCCACGGTGGCGCCGTAGCCGGGGTTCTGCAGCAGGGCTGCGAGGGGAGCGGCGTTGTAGGCGGTGTCGGCAGCCAGGCGGGCGGCGGTGTTGTTGAGGGCGCCGGCTATCTGGTCGGTGGTATAGGTTTCGTAGAACTCGAGGTTGGCCGAGCGCTGGAGCAGGTCACGCACGCGCTCGTGGTCTTTCACGCCGGGGAGCTCGAGCAGGATCTGGCCGTCCTTGCCCTGGAGCACCTGGATGTTGGGCGAAACCACGCCGAACTGGTCGATACGGTTGCGGAGCACGTTTGTGGCGGAGTTGTCCACGCGGTCTTTCACTTCGGCCTTGAGCTTGTCGCGCACGGCGTCGTCGCCGGCACCGGAGTTGACGAGGCCCTGGAATACCACGGAGAAGTCGGCCTGCGGGCGGCGCTGGCGGTAGTCGCTGACGAAGGCGCCCACGAAGTCGTCGGTCTGATGGGCGTTCACGGCGGCCTGTGCGGCGGCTATGGAGCTTTCAAATACCGAGTCGGTGTCGCCGCTCTTCATGCTGCGCAGCATGTCGGGCATGTCCACCTGCAGGATCACGTTCATACCTCCCTTGAGGTCGAGGCCGAGGCCCACGCCCCATTTGCGTACATCGTTGAGGGTGTATCCGAGATAAACTTTCTGCTCGCCCAGCGAGTCCATGTAGTGTTTGTAAGCCTGGTTGTAGGCAGCGTCGTCGTTATCGCCGGATTCTACGAGGGCATACTGCTCGGCTTTCTTCTCGTGCTTGCTCGAAATGAGCGAGAAAGAAAGGTAGAACAAGCACACCACAGCCAAGAAAATGGCAATGACACCGGCAACGATGGTGCCCAGTTTTCCTTTGCTTTGCATGTGATTGATTTAGATTAGAATATTATTAAAAAATTATTTCTCAAGTTTTAGCTCGCAAATATAGCGCTTTTTCTTGATATATGCGCCCTCTCGGCGCGATTTTCTAACGGCACCCGGCAAAATATGGCATAAAATGCGGCGTTTATCTCGCTATTCCTACGGCGCGCATGGTGAGATTGGGCCGCGCCGGGTCGTTGCTGATTATGGAGATGCGGCTGTTGAGCATATTGCCGCGCAGGGCCGAGGGGTCGACTGTCACCGTCAGCGTGGTGCTCTGCCCCGGCTTGAGGCGCTCTCGGGCAGCGGTGGCCGTCACGCCGGCGTCAAGGCTGTAGATGCGGCGCAGAATCAGCGGCGACTTGCCGCTGTTCTTTATGGTGGCGGTGGCCTGCAAGACGCCGTCTGATGCCTCGAATGTGTCGAAGTCTATGCGGTCTGTGTCGGTGGAAATCACGGGAGCCTTGGCCAGCTGCTGCTCGGTGAGGCGCGAGAAATCCTCGGTCACCACCACGGTCACCGGAATGGTGCAGGCATCGGCCGGCGCGCCCGTGGGGCTGAACGTGATGGAGTCGGCCACGAGGCCCCATGTGTCTGCATCCGAGGCTTTTATGTGGCACACCATGGAGCTCTGCTCTCCGGGTGCTATAGCGGCGGGCATCCATGCCACGTCGACAAACTGCGGGGCGCGGAGGGTGGCGGGATGCAAGGTGTCGGTGCTCGAATTATAGGCCTCGACGAACACGGATTTCGTGTGGCCGGCCTTCACGTCGCCGGCCATCACGGCTCCGCGGCTCAGGCGCATCTCGGGACTTATCTCCACCGGGTAGCGCTGGCCTATGGTGGTGGGCGCGCCTATCACCACTCCGGTGATGGTGAGGGTCGTGCGCACCGGCTCGGTGTTCATGTCGATGTAGACATTCTTTGAAAAGCGCCCGGGCCGCCCCGTGGGGTCGTAGCTCACGACGATAGCGGCAGTGTCGCCTGGCGCAAGTTCCTCTCGCGAGTAGCTGGGCAGCGTGCAGCCGCACGAGCTGCGCGCGGCACTAATCAGCAGCGGGCTGTCGCCGTCGTTCACATAGCGGAACTCGCATTCCACGGTGCCGTCGTCTTCGTGAAAGGCGCCGAAGTTGTGCTTCGTGTCGAGCCATTTCACCTGCGGCGCGGCTGAGGCTGCCGTGGCGATGCTCCACAGCGCAGCCTGCGCTAATATCCTCGGTATCTTCATATTCCTAATAGGTTACGCCCACGTTGTCAACCCACAGTGTCAGCCCGGGAGTGCCCATGTAGGGCTCGCCGCTGCCGGCCGAAAACTGCACCAGCATGTGGGTGGGTGTGGCATCGGGGCTGTCCCAGCCCACCTCATGCACGGGCACCATCTTGCCCTTGCTGTTGCGGGCATAATAGCTCTTGCTGTCCTTGAACAGCGGAAGCGCGGTGGTCGAGGACGCGTCGCCGTAGGTGAGCTTCAGTGTGTGGCCGTTCACCCATCCCGGCGTGCTCTTGCCGAAAACCTCGCGGGCGGTGGCCACACGCTTGGCATATAGGTTGCCGTCGGCATCTTCCCACCGGCGCTGGAGCACGATGAAGGCTTCGGCATTGTCGTGGCCCGGAATTGTCTTCTTTGAGCCGAAACCGCTGCTGTAGGTGCGTGTGTCGGTGGCGGGCATCTCCACCTTGTAGTCGAATTTCAATGCCTTCGGGCGTTTTGTGAAGGGAATACCCATCTCCATCTTCGAGTAGGGGTCCTTTGTGCTCGTCACGGGCTCGAACATGCGGCCCAGAAACATAGTGCCGGCCACCATCACGTCGATGTTCACCAGCCCGATGGCCTTGCAGTGCTCCATCTTGGTGGTCAGCCGCGCGCAGCGGCCGCCCTCCGGACGGGTGTCGGGGTAAACGGCGTTGCTTGTTTTCACTATGCCCATCACCTTGGCCATCACATTGCTTGTGGCCCAGGGCGTGGAGGCATCCGGCACATAGGCCACGGCGCCGTCGATCACCTTGTCGGGCCCTATGGCATAGACCTGTTTCTTCTCTCCGCCTATCAGGTGGCTTTCCTTGATGTTGCGGGTAACCCAGTGCTCGAAATCGCCGTAGCGCAGATTCTCCACATTCTGTGCGTTGGCCTGCAGGGCAGCCAACACAATAAATATATATGTACCTATTTTCTTCATATAATGAATAAGCGCCGAAAGTGCGAAAATGTTGAAACGAACCGGTAAAAAACCATGCAAAGATAAGCCACGGGATTCAAAACTACATCATAAACAACCGAAAAAATGCCAGCCACTTCCCTTTTTGGCTAATATTCGGTCGCTTTTGCCACTTTTCTTGGCCGAATAAACTCTTTTTTATAATTTTGCCGGAAATTTCAAAAAAACAGAAATATCCATGCCTTTCGCAAGAAAAATAGTGACGGCTGTGCTGGCCGTTGCCATCGTGTGGTGCGCGACTCCCGCAAGCGCTTCCGAGTTGCCCGACAGCGCTGGATGCGTCGCAGCATCCGCCGACACCATTGCCGCTAAAACCGAGTACCACTTCAAGCCCGCTCAGCTAATCCTCCCCGCCTCGCTCATAGCCGTGGGCACCTTCGGTGCCTACAACCCGGCGTTCAAGCGGTTCGACCGCTGGATTAAAGGCGGAATGGACGACATGCGCGGCAACCACTACTTCCGCGCCGACGACTACATACAGTATCTGCCGCTCGTGGCCTACGTGGGCCTCGATTTCGTGGGCGTGAAGTCGCGCCACTCATTCAAGGAGCGCTTCGCCGCCGGCGCCACAGCCTATGCAGCCATGGCCATAATGGTCAACGTCACGAAGCACACCGTGAAAGAGCCCCGCCCCGACACCGGCTCGCGCAACTCATTTCCCTCGGGCCACACCGCCACGGTGTTCACCGGAGCCGAGCTCGTGCGCCTCGAATACGGCACAGGCATAGCCATCGGAGCCTACACCGTGGCCACCGGCGTCGCCTTCCTGCGCATGTACAACGGCCGCCACTGGTTCAACGATGTACTGGCCGGTGCCGGAATAGGCATCCTTTCGGCCCGGATAGGCTATTGGATGCTCCCGCTGTATCAGCGCTGGTTCGGCTGGAACAAAAAAAGCTCCAAAACTGCCGTGGCCCTCGTGCCCGGCTTTGAAACCACAACGCGCACATTATCAGTCAACTTCGCCTGCTGCTTCTGACGCGCCTGCATTTTTTTCAAAAAAATATCCCCGAAAATTTGCATATTCCAAAATATGGGTGTAACTTTGCATCGCTTTTGAGGAAAACACCTGTCCTCTCAACGCAAAAAATGACTCCGTAGCTCAGTTGGTAGAGCAACTGACTCTTAATCAGTGGGTCGA
>CAYUUN010000096.1:0-6295 GCA_964447895.1 uncultured Bacteroides sp.
AATAAGAAAGCAAAGACCTTTTTCAAAATCATTGCTCTTGCAATGCCTCAAGGTCGCAGCGAACAGTCCGGCCTCCGGGGTCGCCCCCTCGGCCTCAACGCCTTTTATTGTGTTTTCAGAATTGAACGGAGTCGCTGCTGAGTTTCCTCAGCGTTGCTCCTGTACTACTCTTTGTCTATTGTAATCGTTTCAATGTGCTCTTTTGTCGCTCCTCGGAGCGCCGGACCGCGTTTTTCGCGAATCCGACTGCAAAGTTAAGTCAAGATTTTCAATCTACCAAATTTTCAAGTGATTTTTAACACTTATTTTCAATCCGGCCATCTCCGCGGCTCTCGCGCCGCCCTGACTCCGCCCTTCCTCCGAAAAGCGAGTGCAAAGTTACAACATTTTCACCAATCCACCAAATATTTTCCCACAAAAATATGCTTTAAAACATAAAAACTTTACTCTGCACTGACTGACAGGATGTTACAAAATATGCTTTAAAACATAATACACATTATTATATATAAGGGGGATTTTTCTTTGGAAAAAGCGCGGTAAACCTTATCTTTGCATTCGTGAAAACAAGATACCATGAATATATATAAAATGAGAAAGACAGCCGTGGCAATAGCAATTGCCACAGCGGCCGGGCTGGGCGCTTATGCAGAAGGCTACCCATTTCAGAACAGAAATCTGAGCGACGACGAGCGCGTGGACAACGCGATCTCGCTCCTCACTCTTGAAGAAAAAATAGACCTGCTGTCCACCGACCTGGGCGTGGCCAGGCTCGGCATCGACCGCTGCTATCAGGTGGAGGGACTGCACGGGCTGTCGCTCAGAAGCCCCGGCAACGAGAAAAAAGACACCATCCCCACAACTATATTTCCTCAGGCCTACGGACTGGGCGAAACCTGGGACACCGACCTGATGCAGCGGATAGGGGCGCAGGTGGCCGAGGAAACCAGATATTATTCGCAGCTTCCGGACGCACGACATAAAATACTCGTGATACGTGCTCCGAACGCCGACCTCGCCCGCGACCCTCGCTGGGGACGCACCGAGGAGAGCTTCGGCGAAGACCCGCACCTGGTGGCCGCCATGACCGTCGCAGAAATCAAAGGGCTGCAGGGCGACGACCCGCGCTATTGGAAAACGGCTGCGCTGATGAAGCACTTCCTGGCAAACAGTAATGAATTCGGCCGAGACAGCACTTCCAGCAACTTCGACAGCAGGCTCTTCCGGGAATACTACTCCTACCCATTTTATAAAGGAATCACCGAGGGAGGGTCGCGAGCCTTCATGGCCGCCTACAACAGCTGGAACGGCACCCCCATGCTCATACACCCGTGTCTGGACTCGATTGCTCGCCGCGAGTGGGGCAACGACGGCATCATCTGCACCGATGGCGGCGCGCTGGGCATGCTCGTGACAGCCCACAAGACCTATCCCACCCGCAGCGAAGGTGCGGCAGCCGTGGTAAAAGCCACCACCGGCCAATTTCTCGACCGCTACAAAGAGGACATACAGGAGGCGCTCGCCGCCGGCTTAGTGACCGAAAAAGACATTGAGAGAGCCATTCGCGGAAACATAAAGGTGGCCCTCAAGCTGGGTCTTCTCGATGGCGAAGATTCGCCCAACCCCTACGCCGCCATAGGGAGCGACACCACCCGGACCGCGCCGTTCATGACGGAGAGCGCGAGAGCCCTCGCGCGCGAGGCTACGGCAAAATCGGTGGTACTGCTGAAAAACGCCCCGGCACCCTCGGGTGACGTACTGTTGCCCCTCGACCCGGCGAAGATGAAGAAAATTGCCGTGATTGGTCCGTATGCCACTCAGATTGTGCAAGACTGGTACGGTAGCACCCCACCCTACACTGTCAACATCCTCGACGGCCTCCGGAGCGCGCTCCGGGGCACGGACACAGAGATAGTCTACGCACAGGACAACCGCATGGGCCAGGCCGTGGATGCAGCGCGTGATGCCGATGTGGCCATTGTGTGCGTGGGCAATCACCCCTACGGCACGCGCCCCGACTGGTTTTTCTGCCCGGTGCCTTCCGACGGACGCGAAGCCGTGGACCGTCGCTCGCTGATGCTGCCCGACGAAGACATGGTGAGGGAGATCGCAGCCGTTAATCCGAACACCGTGCTTGTGCTCGTGAGCAGCTTCCCGTATGCCATAAACTGGAGCGCCGAGCACATCCCCGCCATCCTGCACATCACCCACTGCTCGCAGGAGCAAGGCAACGGTCTGGCCGACGTGGTTTTAGGCAAGGTGAACCCGGCCGGTCGCACAAACCAGACATGGGTGCGCGACATCCTTGACCTGCCCCCGATTATGGACTACGACATAACCCACGGACGCACATACATGTACGCCACCCACGAGCCCCTCTACCCCTTCGGCCACGGGCTGAGCTACACCCGTTTTGAATATTCGGACATCGCCGCAAGCATCGAGGACGACAAGCTGAATGTATCGTTCACGCTGTCAAACAGCGGAGAGCGCGATGGCGAGGAAGTAGCGCAGCTGTATATCTCGCTACCCGACGAAAATGTGCCCTACCGCCTCAAAGCCTTCGACCGAGTGGCCATTCCGCAGGGAAGTTCCGAGAAAATCACGTTCAGCGTGCCCCTGTCGGATGTTGGCAGCTGGGATGAAACCACAAAGAGCTTTATGCCACCGGTCGGAAGCAGCCTGAAGCTGGCCGTAGGTGCATCTTCGGCCGATATCAGGTTGAGAACAGATGTGAAAATCTGACCCTACCACATTTGCAATCATATAAAGAGTTCTCTTGCAGGAGAACTCTTTTTTACACTGTTTGCTGTAACGTTTCGGCAACTTTTGCGTCTTAATTATAGGCATAAGTATTTTGCCACATTCAGAATTATGATTAACTTAGCGCCATAAATGGTTCTATTCTTTATCATCAAATCATTCATCGCATGACACGTTTCATTCTCATTATCATATCTCTGCTGTGTGTATCGCAGTGGATGGACGCGCGCACCATCGCCGGCGTTGTGCTCTCAGGTACAGACTCAACGGCCGTGGCCGGCGCCAACTGCCAGATTATAGCCGACGGGAAGACCATCGCGGCAGCATCGGCTGACGCCGACGGAGTTTTCAGCCTGAACACCGACGTAAAGAAAGCCCTGCAACTGAAGGTGTCCATGACAGGCTTCTCCCCCACCGACATCATAATAGAATCCGGCGCCGGCAACCTGAACATAGGCCGCATTTACCTCGACGAAGGAATAGCACTTAACGAAGTGACGGTGAGCGGAAATGCCATAGTGGAATCGAAAGGCCGAACTATAGTCTATCCCTCCGGGGCCGACCTGAAGGCATCGTCGTCGGCCTTGAGCCTGTTCTCCAAGCTGCCCCTCAACGGCCTCGAAGCCAACCCCATCAACCGCACGATCACCGTGGACGGCGGCACGCCCGTGATACTCATAAACGGTGTGCCGTCCACCATCAACGACTTCAACGCACTGCAGCCCAAGGACATCGAGAAAATCGAGTTTTCGCGCATAACCCCCGCGCGATATGCCGACACCGGCGCCTCCGGCCTCATCAACATCACGCTCAAGAAGCGCACCGACGGCGGCTCCGTATCGGCATGGGCTCGAAGCGCGGTCAACACCGCCTTCGTGGACGCCACGATTTATGCCTCCTACCATCAGGGTCACTCGCAGTTTTCGCTGCAGTATGAACCCTCATGGCGCAACTACCAGCAAGTCTACGACAATATCACCCAGAGCTATATCGGCGACGACTTCCGCGTAGACCTCGAGGAGCACGACCGCAATCCCTTCTACTACCACTACCACGAGATACGGGCGAAATACGACTACAGCCCCAGCAGCAAAACGCTGTTCTCGGCCACATTCAATGCTACTCCCAGCGTGGACCAGCACAGGTCCATAGCCCGCACCGACGACTCCGCGCTGGGCCAGTACGACAACTACAACGAGTCGCACAGCAAGCAGTTCTCGCCATCGCTCGACCTGTTTCTGCGCCAGGATTTCAACGACAAGAACTCGCTCGAGGTGCAGCTCGTGGGCACACTGAGCTCCAACGACTACCGGCGCGACAACAATTACACCTTTGCCGATGGCGCTGAAGAGGCTTATATAATGAATGTCGACAGCCGCCGCCGCTCGCTCATCTCCGAGATAAGCTACATCCACAATTTCGGCCAGAACACATCGCTGTCCGCCGGCTATCAGAACACCCTGTCGCACAGCACTAACCGCTATCTAAGCTCCGACTACGAGCCCGTACTGTCCGAAAACAACAACTACGTCTACGCCAGCCTGGGACAAACCATCGGCCGCTTCTATCTGAGCCTGAGCAGCGGCGCCAAACTGTACTGGATAAGCAACGACGCCAACAAGCGCCACTTCATCCGCAATCTCTCGTCGGTGCAGGCATCGTGGCGCATATCCGGCAAATGGAATCTCGTGGCAGCGTTCCAATACTCGCCTGGCATACCTTCGCTCAGCCAGCTCACCGACTATCCCCAGCAAGTGTCGCCCTACCTGGTGTCCAACGGCAACCCCGACCTGAAAGTGTCTGAAAACTTCCTCTTCCAGGTGATGCCCTCGTTCCGTTACAAGAAATTCAACGCATCGTTGCTCATGAACTACCGCACCGTCAACAACTTCGTGATGGACGACGTTCGCTACGCGGGCGACGGCATCTTCCTGAGCCAGAGCATCAACGCGCGCCGCTCGTGGCGCGCCTGGGGCAACCTCAACATGCGCGTCAGCGACATTGCCGGCTTCGGTGCCAACGTAAACCTGGGCCTCAGCCACGCCGAAACCATGGGCGCCGACTGGTGCCATCACCTCACATCGTTCAACGCAAGCTTCACCCTGTGGTGGAACAAGGGCCCCTACACCATCTCCTACTGGCGCAAGATACCCGGAAAGTATCTCAGCGGCAACGTAGTGGGCAAAGACGAAAACGGCGACTCGCTGCAATTTGAGTGGGAGCCCGACAAGCACTGGACCCTGGGCGCGAGCTGGATGTACATGTTCGACAAGAAAGGCACGAAATATCCCTCGTGGAGCTACTCCGAGGTCAATCCCTCGAGCCGCGAGCGCTACATCAAGAACAACGCCAACATGATAGTGCTCTCGCTGCGCTACTCGGCCGACTTCGGCTCCATCTTCCGCACCGCCCGCCGCAACCTCAACAACTCCGACAACGGCTCGTCGCTGCTGAAATTATAGTGGTCGCGTTCTTTGCCGTTCCATTAATAATTAGTAACTTTGCAACCCGGAAGCGTGGGCAACCGCGCTTTCCTCAACCAATACGTTTACAATTTCTATGGAATGGATTACTGAACTCCTTTTTCCGGGCAACACATCGATTGCCAGCACCCTGGTGCTGTACTCGTTTGTCATAGCCGCCGGCATCTTCATTGGCAAGCTCAAGGTGCTGGGCGTGTCGCTCGGTGTCACGTTCGTGCTCTTCGTGGGCATCGTAATGGGACATTTCGGCTACATAGTGGATAGCAACATACTGAAATTCGTTCGAGAGTTCGGACTCATCCTGTTTATATTCTCCATAGGCCTGCAAGTGGGTCCCGGCTTCTTCTCATCGTTCAAGAAAGGCGGCATGACCCTGAACGGGCTCGCCGTGCTGGGCGTGCTGCTCAACGTGGTTATCGCCGTAGCCATCTACCTGTGGGGCAACATCAAGGACGTGAGCGTGCTGGTGGGCATCATGAGCGGAGCCGTGACCAATACCCCCGGCCTCGCCGCCGCCCAGCAGGCCATCAGCCAGACAGCCGACGGAGCCGCCGCAGCCAACCTCATGGCCTCAGGCTACGCCGCCGCCTACCCCCTGGGCGTCGTGGGCATCATCATGGCCATGTTTGTAGTCAAAGGCATCTTCCGCATCAACACCCACACTGAAATACAGGAAATCGAAGCCGAGCAGGAAAACTCGCAGCTCAAGCCATTCCTGCTGTCGATCGAGGTGACCAACAAGCTCATCGACGACCGCACCCTGCTCCAGCTCCACGACGTGATTCAATGCAACTTCGTGGTGTCGCGCATCATGCGCCCGGACGGTCACGTGTCCATCCCCAAATCGTCTACCCGTATCAACATCGGCGACAAGCTCCTTGTGGTGTGCAGCGCCCACGACGCCGACCGCTTCCGTGCCGTGCTCGGCCCGGAGGTCGAGATGGACTGGCAGTCGGTGCCCGAGCCCGTCTACTCCCGCCGCATCGTAATCACAAAGAGCGAATACAACGGCGTGGCCCTGGGCTCGCTCCGCCTCCACAACGGCTACA
>CAYUUN010000097.1:0-6026 GCA_964447895.1 uncultured Bacteroides sp.
AGCTTCGCCGACATGTTCAAGATTCTTATCAAGGAGCTCATCTCGCTCAACCACACCGATAAGTTTCTCTTCGCCCTGGCTCCCTACCTGGTGATTCTGGCCTCGATGCTCGCCTTCGCCGTGCTGCCCTGGGGCAACGGCCTGCAGATAATCGACTTCAACATAGGCATCTTCTTCCTGCTGGCCGTGTCGAGCATAGGCGTGCTGGGCATCCTGCTGGCCGGATGGTCGTCGAACAACAAGTTCACCCTCATCGGTGCCATGCGCTCCGGCGCCCAGATGATTAGCTACGAGCTCTCCATCAGCCTCAGCGTCATCACCATGGTGGTGCTCGCAGGCTCAATGAGCGTGGGCGACATCGTCAGCGAGCAGACCGACTGCTGGTTCATCTTCAAGGGCCACATCCCCGCCATCATCGCCTTCATCATCTACATGATAGCCGGCACGGCCGAGACAAACCGCGGCCCGTTCGACCTGCCCGAGGCCGAGAGCGAGCTCACGGCAGGCTACCACACCGAATACTCCGGCATCCACTTCGGCTTCTTCTACCTGGCCGAGTATCTCAACCTGTTCATCGTGGCCGGCGTGGCCTCGCTGCTCTTCTTCGGCGGCTGGATGCCCTTCCACGTGCCCGGCTGGGACACCTTCAACCACATCATGGACTACATTCCCTCCGTCGTGTGGTTCCTGGGCAAGGCCGTAGTGCTGAGCGGCATCATCATCTGGTTCAAGTGGACCTTCCCCCGCCTGCGCATCGACCAGGTGCTGGCCATGGAGTGGAAATATCTTCTGCCCATCGGCCTGTTCAACCTGGCGCTGATGACGTGCATCGTAGTTTTCGGCTGGCACCTCTGATTTTAAAGACAATTCTACTACAAACCTCCTTCCAGAATAAACTCCAATGAGCGAATTAATCGGTAAAACCGCGCAAGTCATCGGCCCCGTGGTCGATGTGGTCTTCGACGATGGCGTGGAGCTTCCCCCCATCTTCACCGCTCTCAAGATTGAGCGCCCCGACGGCACCGTCATCACCCTCGAAGTAGAGCAGCACATAGGCGAAAGCACAGTGCGCTGCCTGGCCATGGAGAGTACCGACGGCCTGCGCCGCGGAATGGCCGCCGTCAGCATGGGCCACCCCATAGCCGTGCCCACGGGCGACCAGGTAAAGGGCCGCCTGCTCAACGTGCTGGGCCAGGCCATCGACAACCTGCCCGCGCTCAGCGACTCCGACCTGCGTTCCATCCACCAGCCCGCCCCCGAGTTCGACGACCTCACCATAGGCACCGAGATTCTCACCACCGGCATCAAGGTGATCGACCTGCTCGAGCCCTACAGCAAGGGCGGCAAAATCGGCCTCTTCGGTGGCGCCGGCGTGGGCAAGACCGTGCTCATCATGGAGCTCATCAACAATATCGCCAAGGGCCACGACGGCTTCTCGGTGTTCACCGGTGTGGGCGAACGCACCCGCGAGGGCAACGACCTGCTGCGCGAAATGATCGAGAGCGGCGTTATTCGCTACGGCAAGAAATTTGAGGAAGGAATGGAAAAAGACCAGTGGAACCTCGAAGATGTCGACGTCGAGCACCTGCGCGACTCCCAGGCCACGCTCGTGTTCGGACAGATGAACGAGCCCCCGGGCGCGCGTCTGCGCGTGGCGCTGAGCGGCCTCACCGTGGCCGAGCAGTTCCGCGACCAGGGCGCCGGCGGCAAGGACGTGCTGCTGTTCATCGACAACATCTTCCGTTTCACCCAGGCCGGTTCCGAGGTGTCGGCCCTTCTCGGCCGCATGCCCTCCGCCGTGGGCTACCAGCCCACGCTGGCCTCCGAGATGGGCGCCCTGCAGGAGCGCATCACCTCCACCAAGAACGGCTCCATCACCTCCGTGCAGGCCATCTACGTGCCTGCCGACGACCTCACCGACCCGGCTCCCGCCACCACCTTCAGCTTCCTCGACGCCACCACGGTGCTCAGCCGCAAGATTGCCGAGCTGGGCATATATCCGGCCGTCGACCCGCTGGAGTCCACCTCGCGCATCCTCGACCCTAACATCATAGGCGAAGACCACTACAACACCGCCCAGGCCGTGAAGCAGCTGCTGCAGAAATACAACGAGCTGCAAGACATCATCGCCATCCTGGGCGTCGACGAGCTCTCCGACGAAGACAAGCTCGTGGTGGCCCGCGCCCGCCGCGCCCAGCGCTTCCTGTCGCAGCCATTCTTCGTGGCCGAGCAGTTCACCGGCCTGCCCGGCGTGATGGTGCCCCTGAGCGAGACCATCCGCGGCTTCAAGATGATTCTCAGCGGCGAGATGGACGAGTATCCCGAGCAGGCATTCCTCAACGTGGGCACTATCGACGAGGCTATCGCCAAGGGTCGCAAGCTGCTCGACGAAGTAAAGTAAAACCACTGCACAAGCTCCCAACCACTACCACACACAAGCAATGACACTGAAAATCATATCGGCCGTAGAAGTGCTCTTTGAAGGCGAAGTGGCCGCAGCGACGCTGCCCGGCACCATGGGCGCCTTCACGGTGCTCCACAACCATGCCTCGCTCGTGGCCATGCTCGCTGCGGGCAATGTCGTCTACCGCCTGCCCGACGGCACGGAGCACACGGCCGCAATCACCGGCGGCGTGGCCGATATCGACAACAACGTCATAAGCGTGTGCGTCTATTAACAGGCAATGAATATGAAACGATTGCTCATCATACTTGCCGCCGTTTTCGCCATAGTGCCCCTGCAGCTGCGCGCTGCCGGCCACGACGGTGAAGAAAAAGGCGGCATCGACCCCAAGGAAATCATATTCGATCACCTGGGCGACGGATATGGCTGGGAGGTGCCCTTCGACCATCACCACCGCATCCCGCTGCCCTGCATCGTGTGGGGCTCGGACGGCCTGCACGTGTTCTCCTCGGCCCGCATCACCGGCGGCGAGCCCTATCGCGACGGCGACGTCACCTTCGTGCTCGCCGGCAAAGACAGCAAATACGAAGGCAAGATCGTGGAAATAGCCCCGGACGGCAAGGAGAGCCGCCCCCTGGACCTCTCCATCACCAAAAACGTGTGTGCACTGTTCATCTCGGTGATACTCGTCGTGGCCGTGATGCTGTCGCTCGCGCGCTACTACCGCCGCCACGGCCACCGCGCCCCCCGCAAGGGCCTGGGCTTCGTGGAGCTGCTCATCGACTTCATCTACGGCTCGGTGATAAAAAGCACCCTGGGCAAGAACTCGGCCCGCTTCGCGCCCTATCTGCTCACGGTGTTCTTCTTCATCTTCGCCATGAACCTGCTGGGCCTCATGGTGGTGTTTCCCGGCGGCGCCAACCTCACGGGCAACATTGCCGTGACCCTCGTGCTGGCCGTGCTCACCTTCCTGGTCACGAACATTTTCGGCAACCGCCACTACTGGAAGGAGATATTCTGGCCCGATGTGCCCCTGTGGCTCAAGTTTCCCCTCCCCATCATGCCCCTGATCGAGGTGTTCGGCATGTTCACGAAACCGGCGGCCCTGACGGTGCGTCTGTTTGCCAACATGATGGGCGGCCACATGATAGTGCTGGTGCTCACGCTGCTCATCTTCATCTTCGCGGCCGTGAGCGCCGCAGCCGGCGGCGTGGCCACGGCAGTGTCGATGGTGTTCAGCGTGTTCATGCTGCTCATCGACGTGCTCGTGAGCTTCATCCAGGCCTACGTGTTCACGATGCTCAGCACCATATTCATCTCCCTGGCCAACGAAGAACCCCACCACCACGAAGCCCACGCGGCCGAGTGAAACTCAATGATAGAATAACAAAAAAACAAAAATAAACCACAACCCATTAAAATCTCAACATTATGTTCGGTCTTTTAGCAGTTGAAGCCCTCGCAGCTCTTGGCGCCACGCTCGGCGCAGGTATCGCCGCCATCGCAGCCGGTATCGGTATCGGCAAAATCGGTGCAGCCGCCATGGAAGCCATCGCCCGCCAGCCCGAGGCTGCCGGCGACATCCGCAGCAACATGATCGTGATCGCCGCCCTCGTCGAAGGTGTTGCGCTCTTCGGTGTTATTGTGTGCGTGCTCGCTCTCTTCGTATAATATCTTTTCCCCCTTACGCCACGAATGAAACTGTTCACGCCTGACTTTGGCTTGATTTTCTGGATGTTCGTAGCATTCGGCGTGCTCTTCGTGATTCTGTGGAAGTTCGCCTGGCCCGTCATCCTCAAAAGCGTAGACAGCCGTGCCGACCTCATCGACAAAGGCGTGGAGTATGCGCAGAACGCCCGTGAGCAACTCGACAAGGCCCAGGCCACTGCCGACGAGCTCATCAAGAACGCTCAGCGCCAGCAGGCCGACATGCTTCGCGAGGCCGACAAGATGAAGTCGCAGATAATCGACGAAGCACGCTCGGCCGCGCAGGTCGAGGCCCAGAAAGTGATGGATGCCGCCAAGGCCTCCATCGCCCAGCAGCAGAAAGAGGCCGAGGAGGCACTGCGCAGCAGCGTGGGCGCCATAGCGCTCGACATCGCCGGCAAGGTGGTGCAGCATACCATGGCAAGCGACAAAGCCCAGCAGCAGCTCGTCGATAAACTCCTCACCGAGATAGAAAGCCAAAACTGAACTCCACAGCAATGAACGAAGGTCTCATACCGCGCCGATACGCGAAAGCCCTCTACGAAGTGGCCTGCGAGAGCTCGCAGGAAACCACTCTCTACGGTCTCATGAAGACACTCCTCGCCGAGGCCGACAGCCAGCCCGCGCTCCAGCGCACGCTCGCCAACCCCTATGTGGCCGCGGCCGACAAAGACCGTCTGCTGACCACGGCGGCAGGCGCCACGGCAGCCGACACCGTGTTCGGCCGCTGGCTCGCGCTGCTCGACGCCAACCACCGCTACGGCATGGCGCCGGACATCGCCCGCGCCTACATCCGCTGCTACCGCGACGAGAAGAACATCTATCCCGTCACCGTCACCTCCGCTGCGCCGCTCGCGGCCGCCGAGAGCGACCGCATCCGGGCCCTCGTTCAGTCCCACATAGGCGATGCCACCATGGAATACACCGAGCGGACAGACCCCGCGCTCATAGGCGGCTTTGCCATCGACATAGCCTCCGAGCGCCTCGACGCTTCCGTGCGCAACACCCTGGAGCAGATGCGCCTGCAATTAACAAAAAAGTAAACCTCCTCAGCACAATCCACTCACACACACAATGATAAATCCAAGCGAGATATCGGAAGTTCTCAAGCAACAGCTTGAAAGCGTCAATGCCAAGGTCAGCTTTGAAGAGACCGGTACAGTACTCGAAGTGGGCGACGGCGTTGCCCACGTCTACGGCCTCGACAAGGTGTGCGCCAATGAGCTTGTAGAGTTTGAAAACGGCGCCAAGGGCGTAGCGCTCAACCTCGAGGAAAGCAACGTGGGCGTCATCCTGCTCAACAACGTCAACGCCGTCACCGAAGGCATGAAAGTGAAACGCACCGGCGAAATCGCTTCCATCCCCGTGGGCGAGGGCCTCTTCGGGCGCGTGATAAATGTGCTGGGCGAGCCCATCGACGGCCGCGGACCCATCGACGGCGAGCGTCTGCTCATGCCCCTGGAGCGCAAGGCTCCCGGCGTGATCTACCGCCAGCCCGTGAAGCAGCCGCTGCAGACCGGCCTCAAGGCCATCGACGCCATGGTGCCCATAGGCCGCGGCCAGCGCGAGCTCATCATCGGCGACCGCCAGATAGGCAAGACGGCCATCGCCATCGACACCATCATCAACCAGCGCAAGGACTACGAGGCCGGCAAGCCTGTCTACTGCATCTACGTGGCCATAGGCCAGAAGGCATCCAGCGTGGCCGCCATCGTCGACACCCTGCGCCGCCACGGCGCCCTCGACTACACCGTGGTCGTGGCCGCCACCGCCTCCGACTCCGCCACCATGCGCTATTTCGCCCCCTTTGCCGGCGTGGCCATAGGCGAATACATCCGCGACACCGGCCGCGACGGCCTCATCGTCTACGACGACCTCTCGAAGCAGGCCGTGGCCTACCGCGAGATTTCGCTCA
>CAYUUN010000098.1:0-5736 GCA_964447895.1 uncultured Bacteroides sp.
GCGTCCCTACAGGACTTTATCGTTGTCTATTTTTTTATCTTATGCACCGGAAATAAGGCATGAGCCCAAATACGCGGGGATGCCCGGGAGAGCGGGCCGGAGGTCCGCCCGCTTGTTAACCCCGTGCGGGCCGCACGGGGTAGTGCCACACCCACGCGGCAGCCCCGGAGGGGGTGTCCCACCCTCAATGGCCGGCAGGACAGCCCATCCCGGGCTGTCGCCGTTGATACAGCTAACCACGGGCGACCCGCCCGCGGTTAACCAAAGGACGGGCCTCCGGCCCTTTCATCATATAGGCGGATCGTTCTCTCCCCATTATGATATAGGGCAACGCCCTATCCGGGTACTCTGCGCGAGTTTTCTCCTTACGACTTAGCATATAGCTGAATAGTAACTCCAAATTTATGGGAATAAAAAGACGCGCCGGCGAGCGCGTCCCGAGACATAGCCGTGGGGCGAGCGCAGCGCACCCCGCGGACACGCAACCGCACCCACATTAATCGGGCGAGCGACCCACGAGGGCACCGGCCCGAGCGGGGTCATGCGAGCCTGATTTTTTCGCGACGCCCACAGGGAGGGCGCTTCACTTGCGGGAGGCGAGGGCGAGCTGGAGCTGCACGAGGCGGGCGCGGATGGCGCGGAGGCGGTCGACGGCCTCGAAGCGGCGCGTCACGCCCTCGCGGTTGCGGGCCAACTCGGCGCGGGCGGCTTCGATCTTGAGGCCGCGGTCTTTGAGCAGGTAGCGAATCATGCGCAGCCCCACGATGTCGGAGGGGCGGTAGAAGCGGGTGCGGCCTTCGTTGCGGCGGGGCTTCACCACGTCGGGAAACTGCTGCTCCCAGTAGCGCAGCGTGGACGATGGCTCGCCCACGAGCTCCACCACCTCGGCTATGCGATAGTATTTCTTGTCGAGTTCTTGAAACATAATCAGTCCATAACGTGGCCGGCGTTTTCTGCCAGGCGTATCATTTCGTCGTACTGCTCGGGAGTGAGGTCGTAGTAATAGTAGTGCACGGGATTCTGCGGGGCGCCGTTGAGCCGCACCTCGTAGTGGAGGTGCGAGCCGGTGCTCTTGCCTGTGTTGCCCACGCGGCCTATCATGTCGCCGCGGCGCACGGTCTGGCCCGGGCGCACGTCGATGGTGCTGAGGTGGGCGTAGCGCGTGACGTAGTGGAAGCCGTGGTCAATCTCCACCAGGTTGCCGTAGCCGCTGTTCCAGCCGGCGCTGATCACGCGGCCGTCGCCGGTGGCATAGACGGGCGTGCCGGCCGGGGCGGAGAAGTCCATGCCTTCGTGAAACTTCGAGGTGCCGTAGATGGGGTCGCTGCGGTAGCCGTAGCCCGAGGCCACGGCGCGCAGGTATTTCTCGTTGAGGGGCTGGATGGCCGGGATGTGGCTGCTGCGGTCGCGCAGCGATGCGGCCTGGGCCTGCAGATAGTCCATGGAGCGCGACTGCGTGGCCACCATCTGCTCCAGCATGTTCATCTTCACGTCGAGGTCCTGCACCAGCTCGTTGTCGCTCAGAGAGTCGAGGCTCTCATAGTTGCGGCGGCGCTCCAGGCCGGCATAGCGGCGGGCGGCGCCCAGGGGCTCGGCGTTCATCACCACGCGGTAGAAATTGTCGTCGCGGGCGGCCAGGTCGCCTATCACGGCTATGGCTTCGTCGGCGCGGCGGTCGAGCACGTCCACGCTCAGCAAGAGCCGCTCGTTCTCGGCGCGCAGCACGCGCTCCTTGGGGAAGTCGAACCACACGTACAGCACCGTGACGATGCCCAGGGTCACGGCCGCTCCCACGGCCACCTGCCTGAGCGACGCCAGCATGCGGCGGCGGACCGATGGAAACACCCGCTCGTAGCGCCCCGTGGCGGGGTCGACGCGATAAAACACTTTTTGGCTCATTGTGATTGTCTTTCGCTTGCAAAAATACGAAAATAACCGTAATTTTGCAGTCTGAAATAAAGAAAATAAGAAACAATACTTATACTATAGCACCCTAATATGCTCACAGCCAAAGAAATTCGCGAATCTTTCAAGGATTTTTTCCGCTCGAAAGGCCACCACATCGTGCCCTCGGCACCCATGGTTATCAAGGACGACCCCACCCTCATGTTCACCAACGCGGGCATGAACCAGTTCAAAGACATCATCCTGGGAGCCGTGGCGCCCAAGTATCCGCGCGTGGCCGACTCGCAGAAGTGCCTGCGCGTGAGCGGCAAGCACAACGACCTCGAGGAAGTGGGCATGGACACCTACCACCACACCATGTTCGAGATGCTGGGCAACTGGAGCTTCGGCGACTATTTCAAGGCCGAGGCCATCGACTGGGCCTGGGAATATCTCGTGGATGTGCTGGGCCTCGACCCCTCGCGGCTCTACGCCACGGTGTTTGAGGGTGCAGCCGACGACGGCCTGGGTCGCGACGACGAGGCAGCCGAGATTTGGCTCAAGCACCTGCCGGCCGACCACATCATCAACGGCAACAAGCACGACAACTTCTGGGAAATGGGCGACACCGGCCCCTGCGGCCCCTGCTCCGAGATACACATCGACCTGCGCAGCGACGAGGAGCGCGCGGCAGTGAGCGGCGCCTCGCTCGTGAACAAAGACAATCCCCAGGTGATTGAAATCTGGAACCTCGTGTTCATGCAGTACAACCGCAAGGCCGACGGCTCGCTCGAGCCCCTGCCCGCCAAGGTGATAGACACCGGCATGGGATTTGAGCGCCTGTGCATGGCCCTGCAGGGAAAGAAGTCGAACTACGACACCGACGTGTTCACCCCCCTCATCGACAAAATCGCGGCGCTCTCCGGCAAGACCTACGGCACCGACCGCCGCACCGACGTGGCCATGCGCGTGATTGCCGACCACGTGCGCACCATCGCCTTCTCCATAGCCGACTCCCAACTGCCCGGCAACGCCAAGGCCGGCTACGTGATACGCCGCATCCTGCGCCGCGCCGTGCGCTACGCCTACACCTTCCTCGACCAGAAACTGGCATTCATGTATCGCCTGGTCGACACCCTCATCGACAGCATGGGCGAGGCCTATCCCGAGATAGTGGCCCAGCGCGACCTCATCATGAAGGTGATTAAGGAAGAGGAAGACGCCTTCCTGCGCACCCTCGAAAACGGCATACGCATGCTCGACGACGCCATAGCCGCCGCACGCGCCCAGGGCCGCACGGAAATCTCCGGCAAGCAGGCCTTCGTGCTCTACGACACCTACGGCTTCCCGCTCGACCTCACGCTGCTCATCCTCAAGGAGCACGGCATGACGCTCGACCAGGCCGAATTCGACGCCGAGATGGCGGCCCAGAAGCAGCGCGCACGCAACGCCGCAGCCGTGGAGGCCACCGACTGGGTGGAGCTGGCACAGGGCGAGCAGCAGTTCACCGGCTACGACGAGGCCGAGACCACGGCCCGCATCCTGCGCTACCGCCATGTGCGCCAGAAGGGCCGCGAGTACTACCAGATAGTGCTCGACCGCACTCCCTTCTACGCCGAGATGGGCGGCCAGACCGGCGACCGCGGCACCCTCACCGACAATGCCACCGGCCAGACCATAGAAATCTACGAAACCAAGCGCGAAAACGGCGTGGGCGTGCACCTGGCCAAGGAACTCCCTGCCAATCCCGCCGCCACATTCACGGCCGCCATCGACCGCGAGGCCCGCGCCGCCACCGAGCGCAACCACACCGCCACCCACCTGCTGCACCAGGCACTGCGCGAGGTGCTGGGCGAGCACGTGGAGCAGCGCGGCAGCTGGGTGGGCCCGGACTCGCTGCGATTCGACTTCAGCCACTTCCAGAAACTCACTCCCGACGAAATCAAGCGCGTGGAACGCCTGGCCAACAGCCGCGTGCGCGCCGCCCTTCCCCTCGAGGAGCATCGCCACATGCCCATAGCCGAGGCCCGCGAGATGGGCGCCATGGCCCTCTTCGGCGAGAAATACGGCGAAGACGTGCGCGTGGTGCGCTACGGCGACAGCGTGGAGCTGTGCGGTGGCACCCACGTGGCCAACACCGGCAACATCGGCATGATACGCATCATCTCCGAGAGCTCCACCGCAGCCGGCATCCGCCGCATCGAGGCCGTGACCGGCACCGCCGTGGAAGACCTGCTCGACCACATCTCCGACACCATGCACGACATCTCCGCGCTGTTCAACAACGCCCCCGACGTGCTCGCCGCCATGCGCCGCAGCATCGAGGAGAACGCCGAGCTGCGCCGCCAGGTGGAGGCCGCCATGAAGGAGCGCGCCGAGGCTCAGGCCGCCCGCCTGCTGGAGCAGGCCACCGACTGCGGAGCTCTCCGCGTGGCCACCATGCGCGGCACCGCCATGCCCGACATGGTCAAGAACATAGCCTTCGCCCTGCGCGCCATGGCCGCCGCGGATGCCCCCGTGGCATTCGCAGCCGCCACCCGCGACGCCGCCGGCAAGCCGCTGCTCACGCTGATGCTCACCGACGCGGCCATCGCAGCCTCGGGCAAGAACGCCTCGCAGATAGTGCGCGAGGCCGCACGCGCCATCAAGGGCGGCGGCGGCGGCCAGCCGGGCTTCGCCCAGGCCGGCGGCAAAGACGCCGACGGCCTTGCAGCAGCCATGGACAAGATGCTCGAACTGCTCAAAGCCTGAACACACCCTTGCCACGTTTCATCCGCATTTTAGCTATCATACTCACCCTCGGAGCGGCCTCGGCCGCTCCGACGAGTGTGCGCGCGCTGTCGTTCGACGTCGACAGCATCGCCGCGTGGGGCAAATTCCCGCGATTCTGCATGAAGGTCTATAAGTGGGGCGACGAGTTTTTCAACGGCTACGACTCGCTCTACGTGAACCGCACGCACACCTATTTCAACGTCAAGCTCAACAGCGAGAGCTGGAGCGACGTCTACAACTTCGAGCTGCCCGGCGACAAGTCGATACGCATCGTCTCCGACCCCGCCACCTCGGCCGGCTTCAGCCTTTCGTATCTGGCCGTGAGCGTGGGCTACGACATCAATGTGTCGCGCTTCTTCGGCGGCCCCAACCGCAAGCGCAAGAACTTCCGCCTGGGCTTCAACTGCAGCCTCCTGGCCGTGGAGTACTACAACACACACAACGATGGCGACACCCACATCACCCGCTTCGGCGACTCCGGCCACCCCGACAAGATGAAACTCGACTTCACGGGCATCGACACCCACACACAGGGATTCGATGCCTATGTGTTTATTAATCAGAAGAAATACTCGCAGGCGGCTGCGTTTCACTACGGCCGCTACCAGATACGCAGCGCGGGCTCTTTCTTCGTGGGACTCAGCTACTTCCACAACAGCTACAACTTCGACTTCAGCGGCCTGCCCGAGCCCATGCGCGCGCAGCTGCCCGACTGGTGGAGCAACTACGGCTACCACGTGGACACCAACAACTACTGCTTCCGCTTGGGCTACGGCTACAACTGGGTGCTGAACCGCCATCTGCTCATAGGCGTGAGCGAGTCGCCCGTCTTAGGCCTACAGTACGGCCACATCACGGGCAACACCAAGCCCAGCTCGGCCTCGCTGGCCAACCGCCTGGCCGTGAGCTTCGTGTGGAACAGCGGACACTGGTTTGCGGGCGTCATAGGCCGCGCCGACCAGGGCCTTATCTACAACAAAAAACAGGCCTACATCAATAGCGACCTGTCTTTCACATGCTCCCTGGGCTACCGCTTCAACCTGTGGTAAACCGCGATATACGGGCACAAGCCTTTCTTCC
>CAYUUN010000099.1:0-5552 GCA_964447895.1 uncultured Bacteroides sp.
TACAGCATTGCTCCCTCACGCCAGCTCCAAAATCCCTCCGAGATATGCGACCTCAACGTTAACATATATTATGGGACAAGCTCTTATTCTCAAAATGTCATGTGGAAAGAAACACGCACGCCGCTGCGGTCGATTGAATACGGTACATCGCGATAGGCCAGGCGCCACACGTAGTCTATGCGCAGGCAGCGAAGAATGTTGTCCAGTCCGGCCGACAGCTCCATATACGGCCCGTGGTCCATGGCCCTTGTGGTGGCGGATGGAGCGAAAGCCATCAGTTCGGGTGTCAGAAGAGGGTTGTTCCTGTTGCTCAGATGTCCCCACACACCTCTGAATGATACAACCTCGCGGAGCTTTAATCTTTTCAGATACGGAACCATGTTGAGCAGCGCGCCGTTTGCCCAGTATGTGAGCTCCCAGTTGGCCTGACTGTCATTTACAAACTCCATGGGATTGAGCAGCGCAAAGCTTTCAGGCTGTATTGTGTAGGAAAGATTGGCATTAGGTATAAGTAGATACAGATATGGCGACCGGCTCCATACGTGGCCTGCGCCCACCATCGTGTCGAGATAGCCGAATGCCGACATCCAGAAACGCTTCTGCACACTGATTTCAGTTTTATTAATAGGAAATTTAGACCCGAGCACTCCGCGAAGTGCCAGGGTGTGGCGCAGGAGAAAGACCGGGGCATCGAGATTCACGGGCAGACGTTGCGAGGTCGTCTGATAGAACTTCTCACCCGGGGCATAGCGCAGCTGGAGCTGTAGAGTTGTTTCGTTATAATCACCTAAATTCTCCCCATAGCCATTTACGAACGGCAACCATTGTGTCTGGTACATGCGGGCATTGGCCGCGGTAGCCGTAAAGGAGAAGTTGTTGCGAAGTTCCAGGGTGTACGTGAGTTCGTTGAGCCTCTTGTACACTGCCATATAATCGGATACGCGCTTGAGCGACAGGAAGAAATTGTCGGGGTTGGTGAAGTAGTAGTTCTGTCCCGGAAAATCTATGTCGTAGGAGGTAGTGAAACGCAGCGAATGGACCGGAAACTCCCGCGAGTGGTATCTCTTCTTAAGAAATGAATACTCCGCCTCTCCCTTGTATTTCCATTTATGGTCCTTGAAACCATAGGAACCCATGGCCCTGAAAAACCAGTGGTCGTTAAGGTTTGCAGTGGTGATTCCGCCAAACCGCAGACGCAAGCCCTCGATATTGTTGAAACTCAGGAAAGTGTTGAGCGGTCCTATGTCGAAACGTGCAGGATGGCCTACGGGCACATAGCCGACAGACAGCGCCCTCACCACCTTTTCGCCCCAATAATACAGCGGCACCGACCGCAGCCGTTTCACCAGGAGACCTACCCGCCCCTCGCCACGGCTGTCGACCGGTTTGAGCCGGGCCATGGCCCACCATTCGGGGCTGCGCATACGTGCGCTGTCGGTCTCCAGCGAAGAGCCCGCGAAAGCCGTGATCTCTTCATCTGTTGGTGCCTGAAAACTATGTTTGTCGTACAAAGTGCTTCGGCGCACATATATGGAAGGTGTGCCGGGGGCTATTCTCAACTCCATCGTGAGGTCGTCCTTTGTCTTCAGGCGTGAACCATCCCCCGCCTTCTCGTAGTTATGTGACAAAATAAGGTTGTCGACGAAATTGAGGTTGATATCGCGCGGTACTCTCATATCTACCCGTTTGATAAACATGGTAGTGTCATTTTCCGGCACATATATATGTCCCGAAAAACCGAATGAAGCTTTGTTGCGGGGATAAAACGAAAGTACAATACATCGTTCATCATCTACCTCCACCGTGTCGGTTAGGTAATAGCGGTAGAAGTCGGGACCAATGGCGCTCAACGGACTGACGAAGCGGTTCTGAAGAATATTGATGTCGTTGTTGTACAGATCTACCTCGCGGAGAACATCCTCCATGAAGGTTTGCAT
The DNA here is from genome assembly GCA_964447895.1 of uncultured Bacteroides sp. Classification (GTDB taxonomy): domain Bacteria; phylum Bacteroidota; class Bacteroidia; order Bacteroidales; family Muribaculaceae; genus CAG-873. Next base: position 1,938 of record CAYUUN010000099.1, read on the forward strand.
GGCCGCCGGGTCTATAAACTCATCCACACCTTCATTCCGGAGGCCGGAAATCACTGATTTTTCGCTGTGCGGGCTCTTCCGATAATAACTGTGGCCGAGGGACTCACGCACAGAAAGCGGCAACACCGGTTTTCCGGACACCTCCGACGTGTCGACATGCTCGAGCAGGAAGGGGAATCGTTTTATCACGGCATCGCTGTCGCTGTGCTCGAAGTTGTTCAGCGCAATGGTGATACGTTCGTATCGCTCAAAATCGTAAAAGTCGTTTCTGCGCGGGTCTGTCTCCGAACTTGCGCCTCGAATCCGCCTCACGAAATCTACCGCCGGATTGTTGCGTTTGGAGTATTTGCCGCGTTTCACGACCAGTTCGTTCAACTCCGTGCGGGCCGGTGCGAGTGCCACCATATACATGTTGTGGCTCGTCTGCTTCAGCGGAATGCGTTTTGTGGCATAACCCACCATTGCGGCCTGGATGGACGTGGCGCCCGCCGGAACCTTGAACTCAAAAATACCCTTGCTGTCGGCAACGGCTCCTCCGGGGCTTCCCGTGAGCGTTACGGAGGCATATGGCAGGGGTTCGCCCGTGATACTGTCCGCCACAAGACCCTTGACAATGTAGTAGCCGCTGGTCTTCTCCCATACCGATTGAGCCGACACTCTTTCCGTGCTCCGGCAAATAAATAAACCGGAGAACGTGATGAGAATAATGAGCTTTTTCAGTATTTTTGCAGAAAATATCATCTAATGGGCAAAGAGATCGAACGAAAATTTCTTGTGTGCAACGACAGCTATGTCGGTATGGCCGGCGACTCCTGTGATATAAAGCAGGGCTATCTCAGCGTCGTGCCTGAGGCTACGGTGCGGGTGCGCACGTTCGGACAGCGGGCTTACCTGACCGTAAAAGGCAAAAACAAGGGCATCATTCGCGACGAGTGGGAATATGAGATACCCTATTCGGATGCCTGCGAGATGCTCGCCCGATGCTGTGGCGACAATGTGCTTGAAAAAACTCGCTACATCGTTCCCTGGCACGGTCGCGTGTGGGAGGTGGATGTTTTCCGCGGACGCCTCGCCGGACTGGTAATGGCCGAAGTGGAACTGCCTGCAACCGGCACGGAGGTGGATTTACCCCCATTTGCGGGTCGCGAGGTCAGCGGCGACCCGCGCTACTACAACTCCGCGCTGTCGTCGCCGGATGCCTCGGTGCCTCCGTCTGAGTGAGTACGCAGGTCGAGTCTCACCACGTTTTCCACATGCTGCGTGTGTGGGAACATATCAACAGGCTGAACGGCCGAGACGTCGTATTTTTCGTGAAGCAATGCCAGGTCACGCGCCTGCGTGGCCGGGTTGCAGCTCACGTACACAATTCTTTGTGGCTCGGCGCGCAGGATTGTGGCCACGACATCGGCGTGCATGCCGGCGCGGGGCGGGTCTACGATCATAACGTCGGGCCGGCCGTGTTCGTCCAAGAAATCGTCGGTGAGCACATCCTTCATGTCGCCTGCGTAGAATTCGGTGTTGTCGATTCCGTTTACGGCGCTGTTGATCTTGGCGTCGGCGATAGCTTCCGGAACATATTCAATGCCCACCACCTTGCGGCAACGGCGGCTCACGAAATTGGCAATCGTGCCCGTTCCGGTGTAAAGGTCGTAGACATATTCATCTCCGTTCAGCCCTGCAAATTCGCGTGCCACCTTATACAGCTCGTAGGCCTGGCGCGAGTTGGTCTGGTAGAACGATTTAGGACCGATTCTGAATCGCAGTCCCTCCATTTCCTCCTCGATATATTCGCGCCCGGAATGCAAGATTATCTCCTGGTCGGCAATGGTGTCGTTGCACTTTGTGTTTATCACATACATCAGCGATGTAAGTTCGGGAAAACGCTCACGCACGGCATCCAGTAATGCCGAGATGGCAGGCGCGTCGTCGCATCCGAAACTTATTACAGCCATTGATTCACCGGTCGACGCAGTCCTTATCATAAGCGTTCTCACCAGTCCCTGCTGCGCCCGCAGGTCATAGAAAGGCAGTGCGTGCTCTTTCGCATATCCTTTGATAAACAGGCGTATCTCGTCGCCAAGGGAGCGCTGCAGGTGGCATTTCTTGATGTCCAGCACCTTGTCGAAGGCACCCGGGATATGAAAACCTGCTGCGTCGCGGTCTGTAAATTCCTCGCCGCTCGAAAGCTGTTCGCGGGTGAGCCAGCACCGGTTGCTGAAGGTGTACTCCATCTTGTTGCGGTATTCCCAGATATTCTCCGAACCGAGGATGGGCGATATCTCCGGCAATGGTATGCGGGCTATACGCTCGAGCGCGTCTTTTACCTGACGCTGCTTGCACTGAAGCTGGAATTCATACGGAAGATGCTGCCAGCGGCAACCTCCGCACACCGTGAAATGCTCGCAACGTGGCGCAACGCGCACGTCTCCGGCCTTGACCAGGCGCTCGACGCGCCCTATGGCATAGCTGCTGCGCTTCTTTTCTATCTGAACATCCACCACATCGCCGGGAGCCGCGAAAGGAACGAACACAACCATGTCGTCCTTCGTGCGCCCGAGAGCGTTTCCTTCGGCCGCCACATCCGTGATGAGCAGGTCTTCCAGCAATGGCAGACTCTTACGTTTTCTTGACATATTCCTTAATAATTTATATGCAAAGTTACTGCATTATATCCATGCCGCAAAATTTTTATCACTAATTAGGGCTGGGAGCGCAGTATTTGCCGTTTTTTTTGTAAATTTGCACTATCGTAGAACGATAACACATAACTTTATAAATAATATGGTTAGCTACAAAGAATTAGGCCTCGTCAACACCCGTGAGATGTTTGCCAAGGCAATCAAAGGCGGCTATGCTGTTCCCGCTTTCAACTTCAACAACATGGAGCAGCTCCAGGCCATCATCAAGGCTGCTGCCGAAGAGAAATCTCCTGTGATCCTTCAGGTTTCCAAGGGCGCTCGCAACTATGCCAACGCTACCCTGCTCCGCTACATGGCACAGGGTGCTGTGGAGTATGCCAAGGAGCTCGGCTGGGAGCATCCCCAGATCGTGCTGCACCTCGACCACGGCGACAGCTTCGAGCTGTGCAAGAGCTGTATCGACAACGGCTTCTCGAGCGTGATGATCGACGGCTCGCACCTTCCCTACGAAGAGAACGTGGCCCTCACCAAGCAGGTTGTGGACTATGCCCACAAGTTCGACGTAACCGTCGAGGGCGAACTCGGCGTGCTTGCCGGCGTTGAGGACGAGGTGAGCTCCGACCACCACACCTACACCGACCCCGAAGAGGTTATCGACTTCGCCACCCGCACCGGCTGCGACTCCCTCGCCATCTCCATCGGTACTTCCCATGGCGCCTACAAGTTCACCCCCGAGCAGTGCACCCGCAACGCCGAGGGCAAGCTCGTTCCCCCGCCCCTGGCCTTCGACGTGCTCGACGCTGTGATGGAGAAACTTCCCGGATTCCCCATCGTTCTCCACGGTTCGTCGTCCGTTCCCCAGGAGGAAGTCGACACCATCAACAAGTACGGCGGCAAGCTCCCCGACGCCATCGGCATCCCCGAAGAGCAGCTCCGCAAGGCCGCCAAGAGCGCCGTGTGCAAGATCAACATCGAC
>CAYUUN010000100.1:0-5514 GCA_964447895.1 uncultured Bacteroides sp.
ACCGTGTTCGGAGCCCTGAGCGACTTCCGCGCCATGTACAGGCACATTTCCTGAGCGGCGCGAAGAGCGGGATTTAGTGGCGCCGTGCTATAGGGGAATCAGGCTCGCATGCCCCCGCTCGGGCTGCGCACTCGTGGGGGCGCTCGCCGGATATGGTGTGTGATGCTGCTACCGCGGGGTGCGCTTCGCTTACCCCACGGAAATCACTCGGGACGCGCTCTCCGGCGCGTCGCTTGTATTCCGCCTTTGAGAGGGAGCGCTTAATGACAGGCGTTCTTTTTAAGTGTATTCTTCAAGAAACGTCCTATCGCCGGATTTGCAGTTACCTGTATAATTCCCTGCGGCTACTATAGAACAAACGAAGTAGCGACGCTGTAATGGAGCGGGCGGACCTCGGCCCGCTCTCCCAGGCACCATTACGTATTTGTTCTATAGTAGGCGCAGAGAGATTATGTATTGATTTGGAAATCAGATTATAGGTCGCGTAGGAGACGCGGTGTCATTACACACATCTATGTGAGAAAACAGCGCATCTCCGAAGCGCCGGGGCCTTTTGGGGTGGTCCCTCAGGCCTCGCTGCGCTCGACCTGAGGTTGAGGAACGTCGCGTCTCCGACGCTCTTTAACCCCGATTTCAGCTCTTTATATAATTCTCTGCGCCTACTATAGAACACACAAGGAGCAACGCTGTAATGGAGCGGGCCGGAGGTCCGCCCTCTTGTAAACCCCGCGCGGGTCGCGCGGGGTATGGGCAAACCACGCGGCAGCCCCGGAGGGGGTGTCCACACTTTAATGGCCGGCAGGACAGCCCTTCCGGGGCTGAATCGGTTGATACTGCTTCCCCCGGCGGGCGCCGGGGGTTAACCAAAGGGAGGGCCTCCGGCCCTGCCATCAGATGGGGGCTCTTTCTCTTTCTTTTATGATTTAGGGCAATGCCATATCGGGGTACTTTGCGCGAGATTTCTCCTTACGACTTAGCATAGCTGAATAGTTACTCTTATAATTTTTATGCGTGGTTTATTGGTCGGAGGGGAGGGGGGCGTTGGCTTTGTGGTCGCGGGCGGTGCGGAGGGTGCGCTCGAGGCGTTCGCGCTCGAGGGCGGCAGCTCGCAGTTCCTGGCGGGCCATGGCATATTGAAGCGAGCGCACGAGAGCGGCGCGTAGCGCGGGCGTGAGCTTAACTTCCACGCTGCCACGCAGGCCGTTGAGGTGCAGCTTGGCGGGAGAGTCGCCGGCGGCCTGCAGGGCCTCGAGCACGTCGGTCACTTCTTCCTGGCGGAACGAAGCCAGCTCGGCGCCTTCGCTCGTGATGAGCCTGTCCGGGCTCTGGGGCTCGCTCTGCACGGTGCCTGCTGCGGTGGTGACGCTGATGGAGTTGAGCCCTATCGGGCGGCCCTTCACCACAGCTGCGATGCTCAGATATCCCTCGCCGTCGACCCGCGGCTGCACGCCGGTGGAGGCAGTTACTTCCGTCTTGGCCAGCTCTTTGGGCACGCTGTATCCCTCGAGGCCTCGGGGACCGTCGACTGCCGCGAAGAGCGCGCAGAGGCTGTCGACGGCCAGTTGGGCCAGAGCCAGGCGCTTGCCCGCGGGCTCTATGCGGCTGATGGCCAGGCCCTCGATGGCTGCGGCTCGCGTGGCCAAGCCGGCACGGCGCACGGCCGTCTGGTCGCGATAGGCGCTGTCGATGGTGTCGAGCAGGGCTATAGCCTGCTCATACCGGTGCTCCTCCACGAGGGCCGCGGCCTGCTCGTGGAGCTCGCCGGCGGCGCGGGCGCGACGCTCCGATTCGGAAGTGCATGAGAGGGCCGAAAGAGCCACGGCCGCTATGATGGCGCATTTACTTGCTGCGTTGAACATCTTTTACTCCTTTTACGGTTTTTAGTTTCTTAATCAGCTGGTTGAGCATGGATGTGTCGCTCACGCCCACAACCACAAATCCCTGGAACAGGCCATCGTTGCTGTCGATGGAGATGCTGCGCAGGGTGCAGTTCTTCTCCTTGTTGATGATGGAGGTGAGATTGGTGACGATGCCCAGGTCGTCGTGGCCCACGATGCGGAGCGTGGCGGCAAACTGTGTGCCCGTCTTGCCGCTCCAGCGGGTGCGGATGAGCCTGTAGGGATAGTTTCGGCGGATGTTTTCGGCGTTGGGGCAGTCGCTGCGGTGGATCTTTATCACGCCTTCCGACGATACGAAGCCGAAGACATCGTCGCCGAAGATGGGATTGCAGCAGCGCGCCATGCGGTAGTTGAGGCCCTTGATGTTGTCGCCTATGACCAGGATGTCGTTGTCCTGCGAGTTGTGCTCGGCATCGGCCAGAGGGTCCTGCATCACGAACTCGCTGGCCGAGACGTGGGTGAGGACCGGGTCCTCGGCAGGGCGGTCGAGAGCCGTGTAGCTGTCGACGACGCTGTTCACGTCGAGCTTCTGGTCGACGATGTCGGTGTAGAAGTCGGTCACGTTCTTGTAGCCCATCTTGGCTATGGTGCGCGACAGCACCGCCTCGTCGATGTCGATCTTGCGGTTCTTGAAGCGCCTCTGCAGCAGTTCCTTGCCCAGTTCGGCGCGTCGGCCGGCCATCTCCTTGAGGGCCACGCGTATCTTGTTGCGGGCCTTGGAGGTGACGGCGATGTTGAGCCAGTCGGGCTTGGGCGTCTGCGACTGCGACGTGAATATTTCCACGGTGTCGCCGCTGCGCAGGCGGTAGGTGAGGCGCTGGTTCTTGCCGTTGACGCGTCCGCCGTTGCAGTGGGCGCCCACCGACGAGTGGATGCTGAAGGCGAAGTCGAGCAGGGTGGCGCCCATGGGCAGCTTGTAGAGGTCGCCCTTGGGGGTGAACACGAACACTTCCTTGTCGTAGACGTCCATGCGCATGTTCTTCATCAGCTCCAGCGGGCCGTCGGCTCCGGCCTCGAGGATGTCGCGCACGTTGTTCATCCATGCGTCGAGGCCTCCCTCGCTCTTGATGCCCTTGTAGCGCCAGTGGGCCGCGAGGCCCTTTTCGGCCACGAGGTCCATGCGGCGGGTGCGTATCTGCACCTCCACCCAGCGCTCCTCGGGGCCGTAGACCGTGATGTGGAGCGACTCGTAGCCGTTGCTCTTGGGGATGCTTATCCAGTCTTTCATGCGCGCCGGGTTGGGGCGGTACATGTCGGTGACTATTGAATAAACGAGCCAGCACTGGCTTTTTTCGTGCTCCGGCGGCACGTCGAGAATGATGCGTATGGCGAAGAGGTCGTAGATGTCGTCGATGTCGTTTTTCTGCTTCTTCATCTTGTTCCAGATGGAAGAGATCGACTTCGTGCGACCCTTTATCTCAAACTTCAGCCCCTCGGCCTCGAGGCGGCGGCGCACCGGCTCGATAAAGTCGGCTATGTATTTTTCGCGGTGGTCTTTCGTTTGGTTGAGCTTGCGGGCGATGCGCGTGAACATCTCCCGGTTGCTGTATTTGAACGCCAGGTCTTCGAGCTCGCCCTTGATGGAGTATAGGCCCAGGCGGTGGGCCAGCGGCGCGTAGAGATAGCTTGCCTCGGCGGCTACCTGGCGCACGGCTTCCTCGTCGGGGTGGTGGTTGATGGCCTGCATGAGGGCGAGGCGGTCGACAATCATGAGGATGATGACGCGGATGTCGTCGGCAAAGGTGAGGAGCAGCTTGCGGAAATTGTCGGTCTCCACGGTGGCGTGGCGGCTGTAGAGCGAGGCCACGTTGAGCAGGCCGTCGACCATGTGGGCCACGTCGTCGCCCCAGTCGCGGGCCACGGCATCGCGCTCGAGGGCGCCGGCGCGCACATAGTCGTAGAGCATCAGCGCCGCCACCATGTTGCGGTCGGGGCTCAGGCGCTCGGCCAGCAGCAGGGCTGTGTTGAGATGGCGCAGCACGGGGTGCAGCCCGAAGCGGTCGCGGTGCAGGGCAGGGGCGTGGGCCCGCAGCGTGCGGTGCATGCGGGCCACGTCGCCGGACGCGAGCACGGGCGCCATCGAGCGCAGGGCGCGGCGCGAGAGCGAGAGCACTTCGGCGTGTTCGGCGGGTGTGAATTCTATTGTTTCCATATCGAGAGTTCAAAGTTACAAAATCCGATACACATATACAAATAAGAAAAATTTGCATGTGCCGAAAAAGTATTGTAAATTTGTGGTCTGAAACCATGCAAAAACGCCAATTCAACCGCAATACCAATACACTTTATATAACTACCAAGTTATGGCAGAAAATAACGAAAAATTGTTTGACCAGTTTCCCGGCGTGAGCTACGAAGAGTGGCGCGCCAAAGTCGAGGCCGACCTGAAAGGTGCCGACTTTAACAAAAAACTGGTCTGGCGCACCAACGAAGGCTTTGACGTACAGCCTATCTACCGTGCCGAAGACATCGCCGACTTCAAGACCACTGGCACACTGCCCGGCGAATTCCCCTATGTGCGCGGCACCCGCGACAACAACGACTGGCTCACCCGCCAGGACATCGTGGCCGAGACCGCTGCCGAGGCAAACGCCGTGGCCCTCGACGTGCTCACAAAGGGCGTGACCTCCCTGGGCTTCCGCGTGGAGAGCGCCGAAGACGTGGCCGTGGTGCTCAAGGGCATCGACCTGGCCAAGGTGGAAGTGAACATCTCGTGCTGTGTGTGCAAGGCCCACGAAGTGGCCCGTGCGCTCGTCGAGTGCATCAAGGCCGCCGGCGCAGAGAAGAGCTTCCGCGGCGCCGTGGACTACAACCCCCTGCGCAAGCAGCTCGTGAGGGGCAAGGAAGGCATCGACGTGGCCGCTCTCGTGGCCGCCGCAAAGGAGATGCTCGAAATCGTGGCTCCCGTGGCCGGCCTGCGTTGCCTCGACGTGGAGAGCCTGCTGCTGGGCAACGGCGGTGCGTATATATACCAGGAGCTGGGCTATGCCCTGGCCTGGGGCGCTGCCTGGATGACCGCCCTGACCGATGCAGGCGTGGCAGCCGACGAGGTGGCCAAGCGCATCAAATTCAACATGTGTGTGGGCAGCAACTTCTTCATGGAGCTGGCCAAGTTCCGCGCCGCCCGCATGCTCTGGGCTGAAATCGTGGAGCAGTACGGCGCCGGCAAGGACGCCGCCAAGATGATGGTGTGCGCCAAGACCTCGCGCTTCAACCAGACCATCTACGACGCGCACGTGAACCTGCTGCGCTCGCAGACGGAGACCATGTCGGCCGCTCTGGCCGGTGTCGACTCCATCGTCACCACTCCCTTCGACGAGCCCTTCAAGACTCCCGACGCATTCTCGGAGCGCATAGCCCGCAACCAGCAGTTCCTGCTCAAGGAAGAAAGCCATCTCGACAAGGTGGTCGACCCCGCCGGCGGCAGCTACTATGTGGAGACCCTCACGGTGAACATCGCCAAGGAGGCCTGGAAGCTGTTCCTGGCCACCGAGGAAGAGGGTGGTTTCTTCGCTCTCGTGGGCGAAGGCAAGGTGCAGGCAGCCGTGAACGAAAGCTGCAAGAAGCGCCACACCGACGTTGCCCGCCGCAAGGAAATCCTGCTGGGCACCAACCA
>CAYUUN010000101.1:0-5454 GCA_964447895.1 uncultured Bacteroides sp.
GACCCCGAGATTACAAATCACGTGCTCTGGCCAACTGAGCTAAAGAGGCATTTTCAAGTTTCTCTCGCAGGCCGCGGGCGCTTGTCCCTCGTTTGCGGTTGCAAAGTTAAGGCAAAAAAATGAACTGACAAAACTTTCTTGTGAAAAAAATCGCTAAAAACCTCAAAAAATATCTTTACCGGCTGAAAAACAACGCTTTGAAACTAAAAACTTTTTCCACATGGCCGCGATACCGATTTTTTTATTAACTTTGCCCTGCGTTTCTATATAATAATGTGAATCAACTCATATCACAAACATCATGATAAAGAAGCATCTTATCACACTCCTGTGCCTCGCGTTTCTCTGCGCGGCACCGGCGGCACGCGCCGAGCGCTACGCCTATGACTCCGTGCCCGGCGACCCCCTGCACACACGTGCCTACACCCTGCCCAACGGCCTGAAGGTGTTCATGACCGTGAACCGCGACGAGCCCCGCATACAGACCTACATTGCCGTGCGCGTGGGCGGCAAGAACGACCCCGCCGAGACCACCGGCCTGGCCCACTACTTCGAGCACCTCATGTTCAAGGGCACGGAGAAGTTAGGCACCACCGACTACGCCGCCGAGAAGCCCATGCTCGACCGCATCGAGCAGCTCTTCGAGACCTACCGCCACACCACCGACAGCCTCGAGCGCAAGGCCATCTACCGCGAAATCGACTCCATCAGCTATCAGGCATCGCTCCTGGCCATCCCCAACGAGTACGACAAGCTGATGACCGCCATAGGCGCCAACGGCACCAACGCCTACACCACCTACGACGTGACCTGCTACGAAGAGAACATCCCCTCCAACCAGATTGAAAACTGGGCACGCATCCAGGCCGACCGCTTCGAGAATCCCGTGATCCGCGGCTTCCACACCGAGCTCGAGACCATCTACGAGGAAAAGAACATGAGCCTCACCCGCGACGGCCGCAAGCTAAACGAGGCCATGCTCACGGCCCTCTTCCCCTCCCACCCCTACGGCACACAGACCGTGCTGGGCACCCAGGAGCAGCTCAAGAACCCCTCCATCACCAACGTGAAGAACTACCACAAGCAGTGGTACGTGCCCAACAACATGGCCATCTGCCTGAGCGGCGACTTCGACCCGGACGAGATGGTGGACGTGATCACCCGCTACTTCGGCCACCTCAAGCCCAACCCCGAACTGCCCGTGCTGGAAATCAAGCCCGAGCAGCCTATCACCACGCCCATCGAGCGCGACGTGTTCGGCCCCGAAGCCGAGCGCATCTACCTGGCATGGCGCATTCCCGCCGCCTCCCACGACGACATGCCCACCATTGAGGTGCTCTCGCAGGTGCTCAGCAACGGCAACTGTGGCCTCATCGACGTGGACATCAACCTGGCCCAGACCATGCTGGGCGCCGGCGCAGGCCTCTACAGCATGGCCGACCAGGGCGCACTGCTGATGATAGGCATGCCCAAACCCGGCCAGACCCTCGACCAGGTGCGCGAGCTGCTGATGGCCGAGGTGGAGAAACTCCTCGCCGGCGACTTCGACGAAAGCCTCGTCAAGGCCATCGCCGCCAATCAGAAGCTCAGCCAGCAGCGCGCCCTCGAGAGCAACGAAGAACGCGCCGACATCTACGTCGATGCCTTCGTCAACGGCGAGACCCTCGCCGACGTGGTGAAAAACTTCGACGCCTTCGACAACATCACCAAGGACGACGTGCTGGCCGCTGCCCGCCGCTACCTGGGCACGCAGAACTACGCCGCCATCTACAAGCGCCAGGGCGAGGACACCACGCTGGTGAAGCTGCCCAAGCCGGAGCTCACCCCCATTGCCACCAACCGCGACGCCAGCAGCGACTTCCTGCGCGAGATCAAAGACTCGAAGGTTGAGCCCATCGAGCCCGTGTTCGTGGATTTCGACCGCGACATCACCCGCCTCACCGCCAAGCAGGACGCCGAGGTGCTCTACACCCACAACCCCTCGAACGACCTCTTCTCCCTCACATATATATATGATAAGGGCACGGGCCACGACCTGAACCTCGACTACACCGACGTGCTGAGCCTCGCCGGCACCCGCAAGATGACACCCGAGCAGGTGGCACGCGCCTTCTACGACCTGGCTTGCGAATACCGCGTAGTGAGCAACCCGCGACGCACCTACGTGGTGCTCTCCGGCCTGAGCGAGAACATGACAAAGGCCATGGACCTCTACGAGACCCTCATCGAGGAAGCCACCGTGACCCCCGAAGCCTGGAGCAGCCTGATGGACCGCCTGGAGCAGAGCCGCGTCAACTCAAAGTCGAACCAGGCGCAGAACTTCAGCCGCCTCACGCAGTATGCCATGTACGGCCCCCACAACCCCGCCAACACCGTGCTCGACCTCGACTCGCTGCGCGCCGCCGGCCCCGAGGGCATCCTGCAGTCGATCCGCGACCTGCGCGACCTTAAATACCGCGCCATCTACTACGGCAAGCTCAGCCCCGACGAAGTGACCGAAGCCATCAACGACCTCCACATCACCGGCGAGGAACTGGCCGACGCGCCCGCCGCGAACCCCTACCCCCTGCAGCCGACGCCCGAGACCATCGTGCTGCTGGCCCCTTACGACGCCAAGCAGCTGTACATGCGCATGTACAGCAACCGCGGCGAGCAATTCGACCTCGCCGGCCTGCCCGTGGTGGCCCTCTACAACGAGTACTTCGGCGGCGGCATGAACAGCATCGTGTTCCAGGAAATGCGCGAAAGCCGCTCACTGGCCTACTCTGCCGGCGCCTACATGTCCACTCCCTCGCGCCTCGGCGACCCCTTCACCTACTCCACGATGATTGCCACCCAGAACGACAAGATGGCCGACGCCATCGAGGCTTTCGACGACATCATCAACAACATGCCCCGCAGCGAGGCTGCCTTCGAGCTGGCCAAGCAGGGCCTCGACAGCCGCCTGCGCACCGAGCGCACTATCAAGGACAACATAGCCTGGGCCTACATCAACGCCCTCGACCTGGGCATCGACAAAGACCGCCGTCGCGTGATTTTTGAAAACGTGCCCGCCCTGACCCTCGACGACATCGAGGCCTACCAGAAGGCCAACGTGGCCGGCCGCACCTACGTCTACGCCATCCTGGGCGACATCGACGACCTCGACATGGCCGCCCTCGAGAAGCTGGGCCGCGTGGTGCGCCTCTCCACCGAAGAAATCTTCGGCTATTGATTCCGGAGGGTACTGACAAATTGTCATATCCCGAAACCGTCAAATCCCGTGTCAAACCTTTTTGGCACGGGATTTGTTATATTATTGCAAAACCAAAACAACAAGTATATTTCAAACTAAAAATTAAACAGCATAAAATTATGGGAAAAATCATTGGCATCGACCTGGGAACCACCAATTCCTGCGTCGCAGTTCTTGAAGGTAAAGACCCTGTTGTAATACCCAACGCCGAAGGTCGCAACACCACCCCCTCGGTGGTGGCATTCGTCGACGGCGGCGAGCGCAAGGTGGGCGAACCCGCCAAGCGTCAGGCTATCACAAACCCCAAGCGCACCATCTACTCCATCAAGCGCTTCATGGGCGAAACCTACGATCAGGTTAAAAACGAAATCGAGCGCGTGCCCTACAAGGTGGTGCGCGGCGACAACAATACCCCCCGCATCGACATCGACGGCCGCGAGTACACCCCGCAGGAAATTTCGGCCATGATTCTTCAGAAGATGAAGAAGACCGCCGAAGACTTCCTCGGCGAAAGCGTGAGCGAAGCCGTCATCACCGTGCCTGCCTACTTCAACGACTCGCAGCGTCAGGCCACCAAGGAAGCCGGCGAAATCGCTGGCCTCACCGTGAAGCGTATCGTGAACGAGCCCACCGCAGCTGCCCTGGCCTACGGCCTGGACAAGAGCAACAAGGAGCAGAAAATCGCCGTGTTCGACCTCGGCGGCGGCACGTTCGATATCTCCATCTTGGAGCTGGGCGACGGCGTGTTTGAAGTGAAGAGCACCAACGGCGACACCCACTTGGGCGGCGACGACTTCGACCACGTGATCATCGACTGGCTGGCCGACGAATTCGAGAAAGAAGAAGGTGTGGACCTGCGCAAGGACCCCATGGCCCTTCAGCGCCTCAAGGAGGCTGCCGAGAAAGCCAAGATCGAGCTTTCCAGCACCACCAGCACCGAAATCAACCTGCCCTACATCATGCCCGTCAACGGTGTGCCCAAGCACCTGGTGAAGACCCTCACCCGCGCCAAGTTCGAGCAGCTGGCCGATAAGCTCATCCACGCCACCATCAAGCCCTGCGAAGACGCCCTGCGCGACGCCGGCCTCACCGCCAAGGACATCGACGAGGTAATTCTCGTGGGCGGTTCCACCCGTATCCCCGCCATCCAGAAAGTGGTGGCCGACTTCTTCGGCAAGCAGCCCAACAAGAGCGTGAACCCCGACGAAGTTGTGGCCGTGGGCGCAGCCATCCAGGGCGGCGTGCTCAGCGGCGACGTCAAGGACGTGCTTCTGCTCGACGTTGTGCCCCTGAGCGTGGGTATCGAGACCCTCGGCGGCGTGATGACCAAGCTCATCGAAGCCAACACCACCATTCCTACCCGCAAGAGCGAGACCTTCTCTACTGCGGCCGACAACCAGCCCAGCGTTGAAATCAACGTGCTCCAGGGCGAGCGACCCATGGCGAAGGACGACAAGCTCCTGGGCAAGTTCCACCTCGACGGCATCGCACCCGCTCCCCGTGGCATACCTCAGATCGAAGTAACCTTCGAGATCGACGCAAACGGTATTCTCAACGTGAGCGCCAAGGATAAAGCCACCGGCAAGGAGCAGAGCATCCGCATCGAAGCCTCCAGCGGCCTCACCGACGCCGAAATCAAGCGCATGAAGGAAGAAGCCGAGGCCAACGCCGCTGCCGACGCCAAGGAAAAAGAGCGCGTAGACAAGCTCAACCAGGCCGACGCCGTAATCTTCCAGACCGAGAAACAGCTCAACGAGCTCGGCGACAAGATTCCTGCCGACAAGAAGGCAGCCATCCAGAGCGCCCTCGACAAGCTGAAGGAAGCTCACAAAAACCAGGATGTCGACGCCATCGAGCCCGCCATCAAGGAAATCGAAACCCGCTTCGGCGAGGCCCAGCAAGACATCCTCAACGCCCAGGCCCAGGCCGGCGCACAGGGTGCAGCTCCCTCCGACGCCCCCCATCCCGCCGACGGCGGCCACGACGGCGTCACCGACGTAGACTTCGAAGAAGTGAAGTAACCCACCGATAGAAAACATCCCACTCCATAAAAGCGGAGCGCAACCCCCAAAGTTGCGCTCCGCTTTCTTTGTAATAAAGAATACCTGCTCATAAATCAAGGCTTTGCCGGTAAACAACGCCTTGTGCCGGCTAAATCGTCTACTTGCCACGGCTCTTTCATTTAAAAATACTATAAGAGTATGATTCCCTTACCCGGT
>CAYUUN010000102.1:0-5325 GCA_964447895.1 uncultured Bacteroides sp.
TTGCGGTCGGTCTCGGTGGCGTAGCTGATGGCGTCGGCATGGATGGGTCCGTCTTCCAGCTCGATACCGTCGGCGATGCGCTGCATGTCTTCCTCGGCGATGTCCTTGTCGCACCACACGTGATAGATCTTTTTCTTCACATACTTGGGATGCGTGAGCTTGGAGGCGAGGTCGCCGTCGTTGGTGAGCAGCAGCACGCCGGTGGTGTTGCGGTCGAGGCGACCCACCGGATAGATGCGCTCGTCGCAAGCGCCCTTGACGAGGTCCAGCACCGTGGTGCGTCCGTTGGGGTCGTCGCTGGTGGTGACGCAGTCCTTGGGCTTATTGAGCAGGATGTAGCACTTGCTCTCGAGGGTCACCACCTTGTCGTCGTATTCCACTACGTCCTTGGGAGTGATCTTGGTGCCCAGCTCGGTCACGACCTGGCCGTTGACCTTCACGAGGCCCTGCTGGATGAACTCGTCGGCCTCGCGGCGCGAGCACAGGCCGGCGTTGGCCATGTACTTGTTCAGGCGTATTTCCTCGTTGGGATCGGGCACGGGCTGCTCATACTCGATGCGCTTGGGGCGCGGAGTGAAGCTCTTGCCGCGTGCGGGGAAGCCTCCGGCAGCTCCGGGCCTACGGTTGCCACCGTTGTTGTTATTGTAGCGGTTGCCGCCATTATTATTGTATCGGTTGTTGCCACCGTTGTTGTAGCGATTGCCGCCATTGTTATTGTTGTTGTAGCGACGCTGCTGATAGCCTCCCTGCTGCTGGCCCTCGTGGCCCTCGCCGCCGCCGTTGTTGTAGCGGGGCTGGTAGCCGCCACCGTTGTTGTTATTGTAGCGGTTGCCGCCGTTGTTGTTGTAGCGGCGCTGCTGATAGCCTCCCTGCTGCTGGCCCTCGTGGCCTTCGCCGCCGCCGTTGTTGTAGCGGGGCTGGTAGCTGCCACCGTTGTTGTTATTGTAGCGGTTGCCGCCATTGTTGTAGCGGGGCTGATAGTTGCCCTGGCGGGGATAGGAGGGACGGCGCTGCTGATAGCCTTCGCGGGGTGCGCCCTCGGCGCCCTCTCCGCCCTCGTTGTCGCGCGGCTGGCGGTTGTAGTCGTAGTTGCGGCGGGGATACTGGTTGCCGTTGTTGTAGCGGTTGTTGTAGCGGGGCTGATACTGGTGGTCGCCATCTTCGCGCTGCTGATAGGGCGCGCGGCGCGGATAGGTATTGCGCTCCTGATGGTCGTCCTGGTTGTCGGGACGTCGGTAGCTGTCGTAACGGGCGTGTGCGCCGGAAGCCTCAGCGGCAGGCTGCGAGCCTATGCGCGGGCGTTTGGGCTTCTTTTCGCCCTGTTCGTTTGCGTTAATTTCGTTTTCCATAATTCAGCTGAAGAATGTTTTGTATTTCTATTGGATTAATTAATAGTGCGTGGCCTCGCGGCTCTGCTGTTGGTTGATTGTTGATTGTGTTTATACTGCACTTTGCAAGTCGAAACGGCGGCCTACCCTTCTGGGGGTAAACCGCCGCAAAGATAATTATTTTTTTTCGTACGGCAAAGCGCCGCTCAATAAAATATCGCGTGAAGACACTCAAAAAATCACGGCCAGGTAGAGGGCGAAGATGCCCACGGACGAAGCCATCCATCCTGCCTGACGGCGTCCCTGATACTTATCGCCGGAATTCTGCCACTCAACAGCCACCTTGCTTGCAGGCATGGCCAGGCGCTCGCGACGCTGTCGCACATTGCAGAAAATAACCAGTGAGAGACCGGCCAGAAGGGCGATGATTCCGATTGCGATGATTCCAGAGTTCATGACTTGAAAGTTTAGAGAATTTGAGTTTAGTTTTACGGGTTCACATGATGTATAACAATGGGGCCCCGGAAAAGTTTTCGGCAAGGGCGATTTTTTTAACGGAAAAGCGCATTTTTTGTGTTAATATTCGTTGGCTTGCAAAAAAACGCTTAAATTTGCAGTGAAAATAACGTGCAAAAATATACGCAAAATCAAAACAATAAATCCTAAATCAATCATTTATGTGGTTAACATGCTCATCCATAGGACGTAAGTTCGTGATGGCCCTCACCGGCACATGTCTCGTCCTATTCGTAACATTTCACGTGGCGATGAACGCGGTGGCCCTGTTCTGGCCCACAGCCTACAACAGCATCTGCGGCTTCCTGGGTGCCAACTGGTATGCCCTGGTGGCTTCCATGGGTCTTGCCCTGCTGTTCATCATCCACATCATCTATGCCCTGTGGCTCACGGTGCAGAACCGCCGTGCCCGCGGCAACGACCGCTACTGCGTGACGGCCCACACCCCCGGCGTGGAATGGTCGTCGAAGAACATGCTCGTGCTGGGCATCGTCGTGGTAGCCTTCCTGGTGGTGCACCTCATCCAGTTCTGGGCCAAGATGCAGCTGGCCGAGATCGTGAGCGACAGCCCTGCCGACTGGTCGAGCGTGAACGGCGCACCCGCCGCTCCCGAGTTCGGTACGCTTTACCTGCAGCTCGCCTTCCAGAACATCTGGACTCCCATCGTCTACATCATCGGCTTCATAGCCCTGTGGTTCCACATGAACCATGGCGTGTGGTCGATGTTCCAGACCTACGGGTGGAACAACAACACCTGGATGCCCCGCCTGAAGTGCATCGGCCTGTGGTGGACCAGCATCGTGGTGGCTCTGTTCATCGCCCAGGCTGTGGTGTTCACCGTAATGGCACAGAAGAACTACTATACTACTAATGTGGAACTGCAGCAGCAGTACGGCGAATTCTGGGGCGAGCAGGCCACCGAGCTCAACGAGGAGTTCACGGCCGAATTCGCCCACTTCGTAAAGCAGGAGCAGGCAAAGGGCGCCGACCAGAACGCCATCATGCGCGAGTTCTTCACCAGCCCCAAGTGCGAGCAGTTCGTGGCCAAGGCCAACGCCATCGCCGAAGCCGCCGCCAAGCAGTGCCCCGACCTCACGCTCCAGTCGGTAGAAATGCTCTCCGGCGCCGCCCACGACGTGGAGCAGAGCATAGAGTACGCAAAGAGCCTCAACCAAAACAACTAATACTTCTCAAGATATGATCGATTTGAATAAACTCGATGGAATGATCGACTCCACGTCCATCATGCCGGAATTTGCCGACATCGAAAGCTACAAACTCCCCGAGTATCAGCTCGACTCGAAAATTCCCGAAGGTCCTATCGCTGAGAAATGGACCAACTACAAGGCCCACCAGAAACTCGTCAACCCCGCCAACAAGCGCAACCTCGACATCATAGTCGTGGGCACCGGCCTGGCCGGCTCGTCGGCCGCCTCCACCCTGGGCGAGATGGGTTTCAACGTCTATAACTTCTGCATCCAGGACAGCCCCCGCCGCGCCCACTCCATCGCCGCGCAGGGCGGTATCAACGCAGCCAAGAACTATCAAAACGACGGCGACAGCGTGTATCGCCTCTTCTACGACACCGTGAAGGGCGGCGACTTCCGCTCGCGCGAGGCCAACGTGTATCGCCTGGCCGAAGTGTCGAACAACATCATCGACCAGTGCGTCGAGCAGGGCGTTCCCTTCGCCCGCGAATACGGCGGCCTGCTGGCCAACCGCTCCTTCGGCGGCGCCCAGGTGAGCCGCACCTTCTACGCCAAGGGCCAGACGGGCCAGCAGCTGCTGCTGGGCGCCTACGCCTCCCTCAACCGCCAGATTCAGAAAGGCACCGTGCGCAGCTTCAACCGCCGCGAGATGCTCGACATCGTGATAATCGACGGCCGCGCCCGCGGTATCATCGTGCGCAACCTCATCACCGGCGAAATCGAGCGCTATGCCGCCCACGCCGTGGTGCTCGCCACCGGTGGCTACGGCCGTGCATTCTTCCTGAGCACCAACGCCATGGGCTGCAACGGCTCCGCCGCCATCCAGGCCTTCAAGAAGGGTGCCTACCTGGCCAACCTCGCTTTCACGCAGATTCACCCCACCTGCATCCCCGTGCACGGCGAAGACCAGAGCAAGCTCACCCTGATGAGCGAATCGCTGCGCAACGACGGCCGCATCTGGGTGCCCAAGAAAAAAGAAGATGCCGAAGCCATCCGCGCCGGCAAGAAGAAGCCCACCGACATCCCCGATGAAGACCGCGACTTCTACCTCGAGCGCCGCTATCCGGCATTCGGCAACCTTTGCCCCCGCGACATCGCATCGCGTGCCGCCAAGGAGCGCTGCGACGCCGGCTACGGCGTGGGCACCGGCAACGCCGTCTATCTCGACTTCAAATATGCCATCGACCGTCTGGGCGAAGATGTCGTGCGCGACCGCTACGGCAACCTCTTCGACATGTATCAGATGATCTCCGACGACAACCCCTACGAGACTCCCATGATGATCTTCCCCGCCAGCCACTACACCATGGGCGGCATCTGGGTGGACTACGAGCTGCAGACCTCCGTGAAGGGCCTCTTCGCCATCGGCGAATGCAACTTCTCCGACCACGGCGGCAACCGCCTGGGTGCCTCGGCTCTGATGCAGGGCCTCGCCGACGGCTACTTCGTGCTCCCCTACACCATGCAGAACTACCTGAGCGACCAGATCAAGGTGCCCCGCTTCAGCACCGACGCTCCCGAGTTCGACGCCGCCGAAAAGGCTGTGCGCGACCGCATCGAGAAGCTCATGGCCATCAAGGGCACAAAGAGCCCGGATGAGATTCACAAGCGCCTGGGCCACGTGATGTGGAACTTCGTGGGCATGGGACGCACCCTGCAGAGCCTCGTCAAGGCTCTCGGCGAAATCGAGGAAGTGCGCAAGGAATTCTACAGCGACCTGCGCATCGTGGGCCGTGCCGACGACCTCAACACCGAGCTCGAAAAGGCTCTCCGCCTGGAAGACTTCCTGGTGATTGCCAAGATGATGGCTATCGATGCCCTCAACCGCAACGAAAGCTGCGGCGCACACTTCCGCGAGGAATACCAGACCGAAGACGGCGAGGCCAAGCGAAACGACCAGGACTACATGTACGTGAGCTGCTGGAAGTACACCGGCGAAGGCGCCAAGCCCATCCTCGTGAAGGAGCCCCTCAAATATGAGGCCATCAAGGTTCAGACCCGCAACTACAAGTCGTAATCCCTATCTCTAAAGCAACAATTACAATGGAACATACAATCAGCGTAAATCTGAAAATCTGGCGTCAGCGTGGCCCCAAAGAGAAGGGACAGTTCGTCGACTATCATCTCGACAACGTCAGCACCGGCTCCAGCTTCCTTGAAATGCTCGACATGCTCAACCAGCATCTCGTGGAACAAGGCGAAGAGCCCGTAGTATTCGACAACGACTGCCGCGAGGGCATCTGCGGCATGTGCTCGCTCTACATCAACGGCCA
>CAYUUN010000103.1:0-5273 GCA_964447895.1 uncultured Bacteroides sp.
GCTACGCTTACCCCACGGCTATGTCTCGGGACGCGCCCCCGGCGCGTCGCTTGTAACCCGTCTTTGAGGGGTGGACGCTTGAAAAGCGTCCCTCCACTGATTTTACAGCTCTTTTATTATTCTCTGCGCCTTTGCGCGAGTTTTCCCACTTGCAAAGCCAATTCGCTGAATAGTTACCCGGGGTCTCCTTATTTGTTATAATTAGTTATAAATACGGTTGTTTTTTGTTTATTCCGTTGGTAATTACTAATTTTGCATGATAATTTTGAATAATAATTCCAATCTTTATACTTTTTATCACTACACAATAGATGAAGAAATGTTTATTAATTGCGGCGGCGGCCGCTCTCTCCCTGGCTGCCGCAGCTGCCCCCGCCCGGGCCTGGCGCCCCGGCGCGCCCGCTGAAAAGGCCTTCCGCTACGCGCCCAAGGCAAAGGCCGAGCAGCGCCGCAGCGTGGCCGACACCGAGGCCCTGGCGCGCTTCAAAGCCGCCCGCAAGAGCGATGCCCCCGAGGTGAACTCCTACAAGCTGCCTGCCTCGAGCCAGGCCGGCTATCTCGACTCTCCCACGGGCGAGACGTGGTTCTACACCGTGGATTTCGAGAGCACGAAGGTGCAGCACGAATACTACACCGAGGAAATCATCAACGGCTTCACCATCACGGTCTACGACGCCGCCTTCAACAAGCTCGGCGAGATATGCGACGACGTGGAGCTGCGCGAGGGCGAGCTGCGCGTGGCCCAGGTGCAGGTGGGCGCACAGGTCACCAGCAAGTTCTTCAACGTAGACTCCAATTATGAGCTGATGGTGTTCCTGAGCTACAACACGGCCGAGTATGTGAACGTAGACCGCACCTATGTCTACTCCATCGACAGCGCGAGCGTGACCACCTCGAGCTGCGCCGTGATCGACGGCTACTACGTGGATGCCATCAACAGCGCCACCGATGCCTGGAGCGAGAAGTTCTGGATCACGTTCTACACCGAAGAAGACACCGAGACGCCCACCGTGGGCAACGTCTTCAACACCGGCGACATGGTGCTCACCACCTACAAATCCGCCGGCTACAGCGGCATGGAGGCCCCCAAGCTCGTGAACCGCATCCCTCTGATCGTGGCTTCCGGCGAAGACTATATCCCCATGGTGTCGACCGTGAAGGACGGCGTGCCCTACTTCGCCGTGAACCGGCTGAAATACTGCTGGTACGAAGACCCCTTCGACTATTCCAACGAGAATCCCACGGCCGACAACAGCCTGATTATCGACGTGTACTCCGCTCCCACCTCGTGGAGCTCCGAGCTGGAGAAGCACTCCACCACCACCATCCCTCTCGATGCCACGCTGGAGAACCGTTTCTTCCTCTACAACGGTAATTTCTCCTACACCGACGACTTCACACTCGACCGCTACACCACCGACGGTACCCCGGCCTTCGTCATCACCCGGGCCAACCTCACCGGCATGGACTCCTACGACTACGACTTCGACGTGTACAAGGGCGCTGCCCGCGGCGAGGATGCCGATGGCCAGTACCTGTTCAGCATAGGCAAAGGCACCCAGGGCGGCATCTTCATGAGCGACGTGGCCGGCTTCGACCCGCAGGTGATGTTCATCATGAACGATGGCGCGCAGTACACGATGGTGTTCACCAACGTGCTCACCGGCGAGGTGGAACACAGCATCCCCGTGGCCTCCTCCGGCATGGCGCTCACCTCCGAGACCGACCGCGTGCCCTACGGCGACAGCTACCTCTACGTGGCCTCGCAGGCCCACGGCGAGGGACAGCCCAACGGCGACACCTACGCCTACATGGCCTACTTCAACCCCGAAGGCACGCTGCACCACGCCGACCGCCTGAACCTGGGCAAGTTCGTGGACTACGCCGCCGTCTACACCGCGGCCGACGGCTTCGACCCCTACATCTTCAACCTCGACAGCAAGCGCGAATACATGGCGCTCGTGAAGCGTCGCGACTCCGAAACCAGCTATGGCAACCACGAGGAACTCATGGTGGTGAGCGAAGATCCCGCCGACGCACCCGTCTATGTCTACGTACCCACGGCCGAGGAAGGCGAGCTCGTGACGGTGTATTTCGCCAACCTGGGCACTGACAACCCCGTGCTCGTGGTGGTGACCACCGTCGACGGCAAGTATATCACCACGGCCCACAAGCTGCCCATGCAGCTCTTTGCCGAGGGCGACGGCACGGCTGCCTCGCCTTACGTAATCACCACCGTGGGCGGCCTGGGACAGCTCTCGAGCGACCCCACGGCCCACTACGCTCTCGGTTGCGACATCGACGCCGCAGGCAGCGTGCTGGACACCCGTAAGTTCACCTTCACGGGCTCGCTCGACGGCCGCGGCCACAGCATCAGCAACCTGCACATCCGCGGCTGCGCGCTCATAAGCGGCCTGGAGAACCTGCAGGGCACCGAGGGCAACGGCCTGGTGTGCGACCTCAATTTCATCGACCCCGTGTTTGAACCCACCCGCGACGAAAGCGCCCTGCTTGTCGACGAAATGCGCGGCGGCACCGTGCGCAATGTCCACGTCTACGGCGGCACCATCACGAGCGACGGCGACGTGGCCGGCCTCGTGGGCAACGCCTATCTGAAGTCGAGGATCGAAAACAGCTCCGTGAACGCCACCATCGCCGGCGGCGAAAATTCGCCCGTGGGCGGCATTGCCCTGCGCACCCGCACCGGCTCCTCCATCCGCTCCTGCGCCTTCACCGGCAGCCTCTCCGGCGGCGCCGAGGTGGGCGGCATCGTGGCCAATATGGAGCACATCGACGATGTGATTGAAAACTGCCACGTCAACGCCACCATCACCGGCAAGAACTCCATCGGCGGCATTGCCGGCACGTCGTCGCACGGCGCCATCCGCAACTGCCACGTCGAGGGCTCGCTCACGGCCACCGAGGCTCCCCGCTGGGGCGGCGGTGCCAAGATGGGCGGCATCGTGGGCAGCCTCAGCCCCATGGCCGCTCTCGAGAGCGACGACGAGGCTCCCGAGGTATATGCCGTGGAGGGTTGCTATGTCAATCTCTCATCCATGAGTTTCACCGGCACCGCCGGCACCGAGAGCCATCCCGGCCAGAACGACAGCATGCACCGCATCGTGGGCTACAGCGTGGTCAACGAAGAGCCTGAAGTCACGGGCTACGACAGCAACTGGGAGCCCATCTACGGCGACCCGCTCGCTCCCGAGGCATGGCTGCGCAACAACTATGCCGTCTCCACGCTCGAAATCACGAGCCGCGTGGCCGACGCCCACGATTCCACCGAGGGCTTGAGCATCGACCGCTACGACACCGGTCTGTCGTTCTTCTCCGAGCTGGGCTGGGCCTATGGCTTCGACAGCGAGAACCCCTGGAGCTACACCGGCGACGCTACCTGCCCGGCCCTCTACTTCGAGGGCGGCATCCTTGTGGCCGACCCCGCCGAAACCACCGTGGACCTCGACAAGGAATTCACCATCAACCTCCTGTGCAAGGGCGGCGTGATCACCGAGGACGACCTCGAGGGCTTCATCCTCGACATGGACGACGAGAGCATTCTCGAAATCATGGACATGGGCCCGCTGGGCACTGATGCCATCGAGGGTGTATTCGTGACATTCTACGCCGCCAAGGAAGGCAAGTGCAACGTCACTCTCGGCCTCAAGGGCAAGACGGCCCTGTCGTGCGTCACCGTCAAGGACCTCAGCGGCATCACCGATGCCGTGACCGACGGCGGCAACGCGGCTGCAATCAGCTTCGACGGCGCCACCGTCGCCGCTCCCGGCTGCCACATCGATGTCTACACCACCACCGGCATCCACATGCTGAGCGCCGAAGATAGCGCATGCCTGAGCCAGCTGGGCCAGGGCATCTACATCGTGAGCGCCCGCAATGCTGCCGGCTCCGCCTCCACCCTCAAGGTGCGCGTGAAATAAACAGCGAAAGCTCCACAAAAAAATCGGCCGGGCATTGCGTCCGGCCGATTTTTATTTGACGTTTTCGACGGTCTTGTAGGCCTCCCGGCTGCCGTAGCCGGCAGCTGCCCGGGCGTATCGCGCCGCTTTGGCTGCGTCGGCCTTCACGCCGTGGCCCTCGCGGTACATCTTGGCGAGGCGCTCGTTCACGGTGGCCAGCACCGTGGCCGGCAGCTTGGCGTTGCGGGCAATGGGCTCGTAGTAGTGCAGCACCTGGGTGTAGTTCTGATTGAGGAAGTCGCCGTTGTAGTTCATGCTGCCCAGATAGAAGCGAGCCCAGTCGTCGCCGTTTTCGGCACCCCTCTCCTTGTCCTTGAGCCCGGGGAGGAAACCTTCCTTATATATAGGCTCGTTCTGGATTTTCTTGCCCGAGTGGGCGGCTGTGATGAACTGCAGGGCCGTGGCGGCGTCGCGGGCCACCTCACTGTCGCCGCGCTGCTCGTTGCGGCCGGGCAGCCCCAGCTCGGCGCGGGCGGCATCGTCGCCCAGGTCGCCGGCCACGTAGAGCCAGAAGAAAGATTCGGGGTAGCTGATATTGCCGGCAGCCGAGGCGCGCATGTTGAAGCCATAGAGCGCCATGCCGCGCGGGTAGCCCTTGAGAGCGCCCTTGTGGTAGTACTCGCGGGCCTTGGCGGGGCTCTCCTTCACGCCCTTGCCCATGATGTACATGCTGCCCAGGGCCGTGTCGCTGAAACCGTGCTGAAGGGTGGGGCAGGCCTCGAAGCTGGCAAGGGTCTTTGTGTAGTCGTTGTGGGTGAAATAATAGAGGCCCAGATACTCGTTGGCCTCCGTGTAGCCGGCGGCAGCGGCAGCCTGCAGCAGTTTCACGCCGTCCTTTGCGCGGGCGGCGTATTCAGGAGAGAAAGCGTAGAGCACACCCAGCTCCATGGCGGCGCGTGCGTTCTTGTCGGCCACGAGCGCCAGGCAGCGCTCGGCCATGGCGGGATTCACGGCCTTGTGATAGAGGGCGAGATTCACCACGCTGTCGGCCGAGATGCGTCCGGCCTGATACTGCCGGCTCACGTCGGTGTAGACCGCATCGCTGCCCGTGGTGCGGGCCGGGGCAGTCGCGGCTGTTTTAGTAGTTTTGTTGCGGGAAAAAAGTTTGCCACGGTTTGTAGCTCCTGCCGTTAAGGCCACCACCATTATGGAGGTTAATAAAAGAATCTTTTTCATATGTTGATGAATGGGTGTCTTGATATGACATTACCAACACTCCGGCCCCAGATATTGTTCGCTCCTGAACACGGCTCTTTCATTTAAAAATACTATAAGAGTATGATTCCCTTACCCGGT
>CAYUUN010000104.1:0-3185 GCA_964447895.1 uncultured Bacteroides sp.
ATATCGAAGTCGTTAAATGTCAAGCACAAAGGTACCATATTTTTCCGACACTTCGGTATTCCTCAGCGTCGTTTTATAGTCTTTTCCAATAATGCACCCTTGTGGCCCATGAAGCACCACGCCGGAGCGAATGCTTTTAAAAGCATCCCTGTTACTATATTGATACGCAGTTGTTTAAATATCTCTCTGCGCCTCTGCGCGAGTTTTTTCCGCAGCTCGAGCCAAAAAAATTTGTTTCTTTTGCCCCTTCTGTCCTTCTGTATCTCCCGCACGCTCGGGCGGGTTTTTCAAGAAAGGATTTGCGGCATTCGGCGCGATGTGCTATTTTTGCACTGAATAATCCCACATGCCCATGAGCGACCCCAAGGAACGCGTGGCGCAGCTGCGCCGCGAACTCAACGAACACAACTACCACTACTACGTGGAAAACGACCCGCGCATCGACGACCGCGAGTTTGACCGCCTCATGCACGAGCTCGAAGCCCTCGAGCGCGAGCATCCCGAGCTCGACGACCCCCTCTCGCCCACCCACCGCGTGGGCAGCGACCTCTCCAAAGGCTTCGACCAGGTGGAGCACATCTATCCCATGCTCTCGCTGGCCAACACCTACAGCCCCGCCGAGGTGGAGCAGTGGCTCGACCGCACCCGGGCGGCGCTCATGGGACAGGAGCCCGTGGTGGTGGGCGAACTGAAATTCGACGGCACGGGCATCTCGCTCATCTACGAGCACGGCCGCCTGGTGCGCGCCGTGACCCGCGGCGACGGCACCCGTGGCGACGTCGTCACCGACAACGTCAAGACCATACGCAGCATCCCCCTGGAGCTGCGAGGCCAGGGCTGGCCCGACTTCTTCGAGATTCGCGGCGAGATAGTGATGCCCTGGAGCGCCTTCGAGCGCCTCAACAGCGAGCGCGCCTTCAACGAAGAGCCCCTCTTCGCCAATCCGCGAAACGCCGCCGCCGGCACCCTCAAGCTGCAGAACCCCGCCGAGGTGGCCCGCCGCGGCCTCGACGCCTATCTCTACTATCTGCTGGGCGACAACCTGCCCTGCGACACCCACTACGGCAACATGCAGGCCGCACGCTCCTGGGGCTTCCGCGTGAGCGACCGCATGACGCGCCTCTACACCCCGGCCGACGTCGAGGCCTACATCGCCCGCATGGACCGCGAGCGCAAGGAGATGCCCGTGGCCACGGACGGCCTCGTCTTCAAGGTCGACTCCCTGCGCCAGCAGCTCAACCTGGGCTTCACGGCCAAGAGTCCCCGCTGGGCCATAGCCTATAAATTTGCCGCCGAGCGCGCCCGCACGCGCCTGCTCTCGGTGTCGTTCGACGTGGGCCGCATGGGCACCATCACCCCCGTGGCCAATCTCGAGCCCGTGCTGCTGAGCGGCACCATCGTGAAGCGCGCCTCCATGCACAACGAAGACATCATGCGCCAGCTCGACGTGCACCACGGCGACATGCTCTATGTGGAGAAAGGCGGCGAAATCATTCCCAAGATCGTCGACGTAGACCGCGCCGCGCGCCCCGCCGGAGCGCAGCCCGTCCGGTTCGTGAGCCACTGCCCGGCGTGCGGCACCCCGCTGGTGCGCGTCGAGGGCGAGGCCTCGTGGATGTGCCCCAACAAGTGGGGCTGCGTGCCCCAGATCACCGGCCGCGTGGAGCACTTCGTGGGCCGCCGCATGATGAACATCGACGGCATCGGAGGCGAGACGGCCGCAGCCCTCTTCGCCTCCGGCCTCGTCGAGAATATCGCCGACCTCTACGACCTCACCGTCGAGTCGCTCATGGCCCTCGACGGCATCGCCCGCAAGGGCGCCGAGCGCATCGTGCAGGGCGTGCGCGCCAGCCTCGACGTGCCCTTCGAGCGCGTGGTCTACGCCCTGTCCATTCCCTACGTGGGCGAGACCACGGCCAAGAAAGTGGCACGCACGGCCGGCAACATCGACCGCCTCATGGCCATGAGCGAGACCGAGCTCACGGGCATCGAGGATGTGGGGCCGCGCATCGCCGCCTCCATCGTCGACTATTTCGCCGCGCCCGTCAACCGCGCCATCGTCGAGCGCCTGCGAGCCGCCGGCGTGTGCATGGCCGTGCCCGAGCGCGACCCAGCCGCCGTGAGCGACGTGCTCGGCGGCAAGTCGTTCGTCATCAGCGGCGTCTTCGACCGCCACAGCCGCGACGACTACAAGGCCCTCATCGAGAGCAACGGCGGACGCAACGTGGGCTCCATCTCCAAGAAGACCGACTACGTGCTGGCCGGGGCCAACATGGGCCCCGCCAAGCTCGAAAAAGCGCAGAAACTGGGCATCCCCGTCATCGGCGAAGACGAATTCCTCGCCATGATAGGGCAATGACGGCGCCGGCCCCTGCCAGCGCCCACAGCCACCACCGCCGCCGCGAGCCCCGTGCCGGCTCGGCCGGCGTGGCCACAGCCACAACGGCCTGCCGCGCCGTGCTGTCCTGCATGCTCGCGGCCGCTGCCGTGCTGCGGCTCACCCTCGCCGCCACCCGGGCCGCCGAGGCCCGCAGCTCCACGGCGCTGTCTCGCCGCAGCGACAGCCGCGGCTCGTCCAGCTCCACTATCAGCCACGCCTGCGAGCTGTCGCAGCGCAGCACCTCCACGCGCCGCGCCGCCGTCGTCGCCTCCTCCACCGCCTGCACCTTCTGAGGCGCGCGGCACGCACCCAGGGCCATGCAGGCCGCAAGGACCACTATCGCCCGCCTCATAGCGCGGCATATTCACGGGTGGCATCGAAGCACGGACACGCCTTGGCCGCGAAATCGCGGTGGGAGCGCACCCGCGCATCCGGAAATCGCTTGCGCAGCTGCCCTATCAGCTCCACCAGCGCGCGCCGCTGCTCGGGCGTGCGCGTGTCGGCCGGGCGCCCCCCGGTGTCCAGGCCGCCCACGTAGGCCACCCCCACGCTCGCCATGTTGTGGCCCTTGCAGTGGGCGCCCGCCACCTCCAGCGGCCGCCCCTTTTCCACCCTGCCGTCCAGCCCCACCAGATAGTGGTAGCCTATGCAGTCGAAACCTCTCTCCCTGTGCCAGCGGTCCACGTCGGCCGCTGTCACCGCGCGCCCGGCCGGCGTGGCCGTGCAGTGCACGATAATTTCATTGATCTTTCTCATTGCGGAAACATTTATAGAAGTAAATATCTCCGCAAAATTACAACCCCCG
>CAYUUN010000104.1:3285-4941 GCA_964447895.1 uncultured Bacteroides sp.
TGCCCTTTCTGTCCTTCTGTATCCCGGAGTAAACAGGCGGTTACTCCAGCTCCGAAGGGTGCTTGAGGAAATACTGCTTCAGCAGCTCCTCCACGTTGAAATAGTAGCCCGCAGGCTGGCGCTCCGTGTGCTCCACCTCGATATAGTCGTAGTAGGGCGGCTCGAAGCGGTGGTTCACAGCTTTGATACCCTTGAAGTTAAGCACATCGTACTCGTGCTGCGGCGACACCACGATCCAGGCATTCTCCTTGTCGGCGCCCGTGCCGCTGGCCGCGATCACCAGCAGCAAGTGGTTCAGCTTGTTCTGCCAGATGCGCGCCAGGTTCGTATTGCCCTTCTGCTCATATCCGTAGATGCGGTTGTTTATCTGCCGCAGGTTCATGGGATTGTCCTCCACAGCCTCTATGGCATAGTCCAGGATGCGCTGGCGCTCGGCGCGCGACAGGTTTTCCTTGGCGAAGAGCGGCGCCAGGTCCTCCAGCTGCTCCGGGTGGGCCGGCTCGCGATACGGGTCGTAATCCTCCTGAAACATAGTGCCGTAGTAGAGATACTGATACTCCGTGCTCGTCATCGACGTGTCGTTGCGCAGGAACGCGCGCATCAGCGTGGGGTAGTAGTACTGCGAATGCTCGTCGATGCTCGCCGCGCGGATAGCCTCCATGTCGGGCTTGCCCAGGGCCGCGCGGGCCGATGTGGGCTGCGCCGCACGCACGGCCACGGCCGCCGCGGCCATGGCTACAACCAGCAATATGTGTACAATCTTGCGCATCGCATTACAAATATAGGAAAACTTGCCGGCACCGCGTGCGCCCGCCCCCCATTTTTGACATTTTTTAAGAGCCCGCCCCCGCCTCCAAAAAACAGCTTGGCATAGCGGGTCCTCTGAGCAGCAGATAGTTGAACCGCCGCGAGGCAGTTTGTCTTTGGGTGAGACCACCCCCCCCCTCAAAATTCTGCCCCTTTTGTCCTTCTGTATCTTTTCGCACGCACGCACAAAAAAGGAGCGCACTCCGGACGCGGAGTCCGGGGTGCGCTCTGTGCGGGGTAGGGGTCGCGGGCCTTACTTGGAGAGCTTCTCCTTCAGGGCTGCGAGGGCCTCGATGTCGCCGAGAGTGGTCTTCTCGATGGCCGGAGTGGCCAGAGGAGCCTCTTCCTGCTGCTTGGCAGGACGGGCGGCGCGCTTGGCGCGGCGCTCGGC
Source organism: uncultured Bacteroides sp. (assembly GCA_964447895.1). Lineage (GTDB taxonomy): Bacteria > Bacteroidota > Bacteroidia > Bacteroidales > Muribaculaceae > CAG-873. The sequence continues at coordinate 4,484 of CAYUUN010000104.1, forward strand.
GTTCTTTTCGGCGCGAGCTTCGTCTTCGAAGATGCGGCTGTGGCTCAGGAAGATGCGCTTGCCGTCCTTGTTGAACTCGATCACCTTGAAGTTGAGCTTCTCGTCCACCTGGGCCTGGGTGCCGTCCTGCTTCACCAGGTGCTTGGGAGTGGCGAAGCCTTCAACGCCGTAGGGCAGAGCGATGATAGCGCCCTTGTCGAGCATCTCAACGATGGTGCCTTCGTGCACGCTGCCCACGGTGAAGATGTTTTCAAACACCTCCCAGGGGTTTTCCTCCAGCTGCTTGTGGCCGAGGCTCAGGCGACGGTTGTCCTTGTCGATGGCCAGAACTTCCACGTCGATGTCGGCACCGATCTGCGTGAACTCGCTGGGGTGCTTGATCTTCTTGGTCCAGCTCAGGTCGCTGATGTGGATGAGGCCGTCTACGCCCTCCTCGATTTCAACGAACACGCCGAAGT
>CAYUUN010000105.1:0-4754 GCA_964447895.1 uncultured Bacteroides sp.
GGGGTTACTTGCCGGGGTTGACGTCGAGGATCTCGACGTCGAAGATGAGCATGGCGTTGGGACCGATGCCGGCGCGGGGTGCGCCTTCAACGCCGTAGGCGAGATTGCCGGGGATGTAGAAGGTGGCCTTGCCGCCCTTGCCCAGCATCTGCAGGCCTTCGCCGAAGCCGGCCACTACACCGGCGGGGGAGAAGCGGGCGTTGTCGTTGCTGTCGAACACGGTGCCGTCGACGAGGCGGCCGGTGTACTTGACCTGTGCGAGGTCGCGGCGGGTGATCTTGGCGTCGTCGCCGGCGTTTTCGATCTTATAGCTCAGGCCGCTCTCGGTGGTCTTGATTTCGGGGTCCTGGGCCTTGGCGGCGTTGAGGTATTTCTCGCCGGCGGCCACGTTTTCGAGGGCCTCGGGAGCGGTGGCCTTGATGCTGTCGTCGAAGGCTTTCTTTTCGAGCTGGATGCGGTTCATCATCTCCTGATAGGTCATCTGGGCTGCGCGGGCGCTCTCGGGGTTGATGGTGTCGGCCTCAAAGGCTTTCTTGAAGGCTGCGAGCACGGCGGCGCGGTCCACCTTGATGCCGTCGTCCTTCATGCGCTGGATGTTGTTGAGCATCTGCATGCCTATCTGCATGCCCACGACCACGCCCTGCTTGTCGGGTGCGTCCATGGCCATCTGAATGCCTTTGAGGATGTCGGCCTTGGGCTGGTCGGCCTTCATGGCCGAGTCGAGGCGGGTGTATTCGCCCAGGATGGAGCTGCCCACGTACTGGCCGAAGAAGTTGTTGACGCTGTCGCTCACGGCAGCCGAAACGGCGAAGGTGTCGCCCTCGGTGGCGGCGGCGGTGTCGGCCTTGGAGCAGGAGGCTGCTGCGATGGCGGCCACGGCGGCCACGCCAAGAAGAATTTTTTTCATAACGATTGATTTTGTTGTGTTATTTAACGATTTCTATGAGTTCTATTATAAACTGCAGGGCTGCGCGGCCGGGGATGATGCCGGGGATGCCTTCCTCGCCGTAGGCGAGCCCGGAGGGGATGGTCACGCGGTAGCGGCCGCCGGTGTTCATGAGCGTCAGGGCCTCGGAGAGGCCGGGGGTGAGCTCGGCCACGGGGAAGACCACGGGGTCGTCCGTGGCGTCGAAGATGGTGTCGTCGCTGAGACGGCCCACGTAGAACACCTTCACCTTGTCGGCCACGCCGGGCATGGGGCCGGTGGCGGCGTTGAGGGTCTCGATCACCACGCCGTCAGCTGTGGTGACGGCGCCGGGACGGGCGGCGGCTTCGGCCAGCCACTGCTGCTGCGAGGCGGTGTCGAAGCTGTCCACGCCCTCCATGGGCTTCATGCCGGCCAGGATGCCGTTCACAATCTCCTGGGCCTGCTCGAGGCTTATGCCGGTGTTGAGGCCGCGGATGGCGCGCTCGGCGGTGGCGGCCACGGTGCTGCGGTCGAGCGCCACGCCGCCTTGCTCGAATTCGCCCACGATGCGGCCTATGGTGCCACCGAGCACGGTGCCCACGGCCACCGACACCGAATCGCCCGGCACCTGGGCGGCCGGCGCGGGCGCGGCCGGGCGGCCCCACGCACCGATGGCCGCCACAGAGATTGCGGCGGCCACGGCCATGTGTCGCATAAGGCGCATCACTTGCCCTCGACGCTCAGAAGTGTGACGTCGAATATCAGGGTCTGGTTCGGGCCTATGGCGCCGCCTGCACCCTGGGGGCCGTAGGCGAGGGCCGAGGGGATGAACAGGCGCCAGGTGCTGCCGGCGGGCATCATCTGCAGGGCCTCAACCCAGCCGGGAATCACCTGCGTGACGCCGAAGGTGGCGGGCTCGCCGCGCTCCTCGCTGCTGTCGAAGACGGTGCCGTCGATGAGGCGGCCGGTGTAGTGCACCACCACGCGGTCCTGGGCGGTGGGCACGGGGCCTTCGCCCTTGGTCACGATTTCATACTGCAGGCCGCTGGGGGTGGTGTGCACCTCGGGGCGCACGCCGTTTTCGTTCAGGAATTTCTCGCCGGCGGCGGCGTTGATGGCGGCCATTTCCTTGGCTGCCTCCTGCTGCTTGGCCTCGAGGGCGGTGAAATAGTCGCGTATCACGGCCTTGGCGTCGTCATAGCTCATGCGCAGCTCGGCGCCGTCGTAAACGGCTGCCACGCCTGCGGCAAAGTCGGCGCTGTCGATTTTGTCGATGCCGGAAGCCTTGAAGTTGTGTCCCATGCTCATGCCCAGGGCATAGCTGAGACGGTCGAGTTCTTTGTCCATAGTGTGTGTATATTTTATGTGTTGTTCTTTTCCTGTATATATTAATAACAAATATCGTGCCAATAAGTTAGGCGCTCACCTGCACCGGCACTCCCGTGGCGGCGGTGATGCGCCGGGCGGCGGCCTCCACCTCCTCGCGCGGGATTTTCTGCAGGCTCTGCTCGGGGGTGCGCCGGTCTATGGTGTAAAGCATTATCTCGCGGGGTTTTATGCGCCTGTAGGCGTCGATCAGGGCGTCGATTTCGGCCGGGGTGGTGTTGTCCACCGGGTGGCCGTCGTGGGTGCCGCGCGTGAGCAGCGTCTGCACCACGATGCGCTGCCCCAGGGCCGCCAGGCGGGGCACCACGGCCTCCACCGTGAAGGCCGGCGAGGCCGGGCGGTCGAGGGCCCGCATGGTGGCCTCCACGGCGCTGTCGAGCTTGAGGATGGCATTGTCTACGCGCATCAGGGCCGCGGCCACCTCGGGGCGGTGGAGCATGGTGCTGTTGGCCAGCACGCTCACGCGGGCCTCCGGGCAGAACTCGTCGCGCAGGCGCAGCGTGTCGTCGATGATTCCGGCAAATTCCGGGTGCATCGTGGGCTCGCCGTTGCCCGAGAAGGTGATCACGTCGGGCCGCACCCCCTCGGCGCGCATGGCGCGCAGCTTCTCCTCCAGCAGGCGGGCCACATCGGCGCGCGCCGGCAGCCCGGTGGTGCCGGGCCCCTGGGCGTTGTAGCCGGCCTCGCAGTAGAGGCAGTCGAAGGTGCACACCTTGCCGTCGAGCGGCGAGAGGTTCACCCCCAGCGACACCCCCAGGCGCCGCGAGTGGATGGGGCCGAAAACGGTTTCGTGAAACAATACTTTCTGCATCATTCAAGATCTTTAGTGAATACGGCGGCCACAGCGGCCGAGACGGCGGCGGCAGCGGCCACCACGGCGGCCACGGCCAGCATGTCGGCGGCGTGCACCTCCACGGGATAGACGCTCACCGTGAGGGCCGAGGCGTCGGCGCTCAGCTTCACCAGCCCGAAATGCTCCTGGGCCAGGCTCAGCCCCACACCGGCCACCATGCCGGCGATGCCGCCGGCCAGCGCTATCAGCACCCCCTGCCACATGAACACGGCTCGCGCCGTGGCCCGCGTGGCGCCCAGGGCCCGCAGCGTGGCCATGTTGTCGCGCTTTTCAATCACCAGCAGCGACAGCGTCGACACGATGTTGAACGCCGCCACGGCCAGGATGCACACCAGCATGGCGAAGGTGAGCCACTTCTCGATGGCTATCATGTGGAAGGCCTGCTCGTTCTGGCGCTCGCGGGTGAGCACCCTATAGGCCGGCCCCAGCTCGGCTGCCAGCCTGGAGGCCATGGCGGCAGCGTCTTGGCCCTGCGCCGGCGAGGCCTCGATGGCCGAAGCCTCGCCCGGGCCGCGCTGCAGCAGGCGCCGCGCCGTGGCTATGGGCAGCACCACGCGGTCGGCATCATAGTCGGGCCGCTCCGTCTGCCACACCGAGAGCACCGCCAGCGAGTCGGCGCGGAAAGCCGCGGCCGGATTTGCCGGATTGATGCGTCCCAGGCGGCGCGGCACATAGAGCGCCACGCTGTAGCCCGGCTGCGGCCGCGCGTCGAGCCCCACGGCCACTCCGGCCGAGAGATGGGCCGGCGGCATTCCCGCCACGCTGTCGAGCGTGAAGACACCGTCCACCACAATGCTGTCCATGGCCGTGACGGCATCGAAGCCCGCCGCCACGCCCTTGATGCGCACCGGCAGCTGGGCGCCCCCGGCAGCCGCCAGGGCACGCTCCTCCAGCACCGGCACAGCCGCCTGCATGCCCGGCATCGCCGCCAGGCGCCGTGCCAGCGAGTCGGCATCCACGGGCAGCGTGGCTCCCGCCGCAGGCTCGATGCGCAGAGGCGCGTCGAAGCGGCTCATCTGCGCGTCGGCCAGCGCCGAAAAACCGTTGAACACACTCAGCACCACCACAATAGCCATCACAGCCACGGCCACACCGGCCACCGCCACGGCGCATATCACATTGACAGCGGCGTGGCTCTTGCGCGACACGAGGTAGCGGCGGGCTATGTCGAGGGCGAGCAAGGGGCTATTTCTGCAGCAGGTGGTCTATGTTCTCGATATAGTCGAGCGAGTCGTCGAGATGGAAAGAAAGCTCCGGAGTCTTGCGCAGCTGGAAGCGCACGCGCTGGGCCAGCTCGTAGCGCACCGTGCGGGCGCTGGCGTTGATGCTCTGCAGCATCTCCGCCGCCTTATCGGCAGGGAACACCGAGAGATATACGCGAGCCACGCTCAGGTCCGGCGACACCCTTACGGCCGTCACCGACACCAGCGTGCCGTGGGTCTTGGCCGTCTGCAGGCGGAAAATCTCGCTGAGCTCTTTCTGAAGAAGTCTTGCTATTTTAGCTTGTCGTGTTGATTCCATATCACTTGAATTTTGTTTTAGGTTGCACATTTTATTAATACAACGTAAACGCAGCAAAGATAGTTATATTTTCTCAAAAAAACATCT
>CAYUUN010000106.1:0-4455 GCA_964447895.1 uncultured Bacteroides sp.
TGGTGCGTCCCTACTGCCCCCTATATTCCCCTCGATGGTGCGTCCCTACTGCCCCTCTATATCCCCCTCAATGGGCCCCGGCTGCCTTCGTACATCCGGGCCTGCAAATTGAATATAAATGATTTATGGCTAAAAAAACGGTAAAAACGGCCTGGTTCTGCACCGAATGCGGCGCCGAATCGCCCAAATGGGCGGGACGGTGCCCGGCATGCGGCGCATGGAACACGCTCGTGGAGGAGCGGGTGGCCCCGGCAGCCACCGGCGCCAAAGGGCCCCGGCACGCCCGCAGCGCCGCGCGCGCCCTGGCCGTGAACGAAATCGAGGCGCTCGACGAGCCACGCATCCTCATGCCCAGCAAGGAACTGAACCGCGTGCTGGGCGGTGGCCTCGTGCAGGGCTCGCTCGTGCTGCTGGGCGGCGAGCCCGGCATAGGCAAGAGCACCCTCGTGCTGCAGAACCTGCTGTCGATAAAGTCGCGCACCATCCTCTACGCCAGCGGCGAGGAAAGCGCCACGCAGCTCAAGCTGCGGGCCGACCGCATAGGCCGCGGCTCCGACAACGTGTTCATCGTGTGCGAGACATCGCTCGAAAACATCTTCGACCACATCGACGCCGTGCAGCCCTCCATCCTGGTGGTCGACTCCATCCAGACCATCGCCTCCGACGCTCTCGACTCAGCCCCCGGCAGCGTCAGCCAGGTGAGGGAATGCGCCGCGCGCCTGCTCAAATATGCCAAGGAGCAGAACGTGCCCGTGCTGCTCATAGGCCACATCACCAAGGAAGGCTCGCTGGCCGGCCCCAAGGTGCTGGAGCACATCGTCGACGCCGTGCTGCAGTTTGAGGGCGACAGCCAGTACATGTACCGCATCCTGCGCCCCATCAAGAACCGCTTCGGAAGCACCTCCGAGCTGGGCATCTACGAGATGGCCCGCACCGGCCTGCGCGAGGTCACCAACCCTTCGGAAATGCTGCTGAGCCACGCGCCGGACAGCGACGCCCTCAGCGGCGTGGCCATAGGCGTGACCGTCGACGGCGCCCGCCCCTTCCTCATCGAGGTGCAGGCGCTCGTTAGCACGGCTGCCTACGGCACCCCCCAGCGCAGCGTCACCGGCTTCGACTCCAAGCGCATGAACATGCTGCTGGCCGTGCTCGAGAAACGCGTGGGCTTCAAGCTGGCCCAGAAAGACGTGTTTCTCAACATCGCCGGAGGCCTGCGCGTCAACGACCCCGCACTGGACCTGGGCGTGATCTGCGCCATCCTCAGCAGCAACGTCGACATGGCCGTGCCCCGCGGCTGGTGCATGGCCGGCGAGGTGGGCCTCACGGGCGAAATACGCCCCGTCACGCGCATCGAGCAGCGCATCTCCGAGGCCGCCAAACTGGGCCTCACCGACATGCTCGTACCCGCCGGCGGCCTCAAAGGCATCGATGCCGCCACCTGCGGCCTGCGCCTCCACGAAGTGGCCAAGGTGGAAGACGCCTTCCGCACCGTCTTCGGCTAAAGAATCTTACAAGACTTATAAAACGCAGCATCGCGGGCCGGAGGTTTTCCGGCCCGCGATGTCGCTTATCGAGGTAGAAAGATTATTTGTTCTTTACGCTGGGGGTCATGGGCGTGGGGATGGTGGCTTCCTGCCAGTCTTCCACGTTGACGGTGAACTTGATGGGGCCGCCCAGAACGGGGTCGCCGGGGGTAGGATCGTCGGGGTCGACGTTACCGGCGCCGTTGGTGAAGTCGAGGATGTAGATATACTTCTTGCCCTGCTCCCAGGTGCCGCTCAGAGGTATCGAAGCCCAGGCATATTTGCGGGGATTGCCGCTGGCATCCTTCATCTTGTCGGAGGGGAAAGGATAGATCTGCACGCCCTCGGAGGTGGAGATGTTCAGGTTCACGCTCAGATAGGCTTCGCGGGCCACGTTGTCGGGGTCGCCTGTGGGCGACCAGGGGGTGAGGGTCTGAGGAATGAGCATTGCGTTGCCGCTCTCGCCCATCACGCTTGCAGGCGTGGATGCCAGCGTCACGGTGTCGCAGCTGCTTTCATAGACGGTGGTCTCGTGCCAGTCGTCGAGGGTCCACTCGTTGGTGGTGAAGCTGAAGCTGCCGGTGGTCTGCGGGCGGCCTATGCGCATGCCCGTGATTTTATATACATAGGTGGAGTCGTCGCTCTTAGCGCGGATTTCCACCTGGGCCAGGCGGTGCTTGAAGGTAAGGGGCACACCGGCGGTTTCATTCACGGCCTTGGTGCCGGAGCCCTCGGCGGTGATGAAGTCGACCTGCTCGGCTATGTCCTCGGAAGGCGTGTAGCTCACGAGCGTCATATCGGTGCCGTTCATCTCGATATCGGCGCCTATCTCGTCGAGCGACGGCGCGTAGCTCTTGAAATGAAGGGTGGTGGTGTCGCCGGGCCACACGTACTGCTTGCCGGTGGAGGTGAAGAATGCGTCGGCACCCTTGGCGTACTCCAGGTCGTGGAAGTAGGGCGTGGTCTCGTCGCCTATGAACGAGGTTACGTATATCGAGGCCAAATTGGCGTTGGTGATTTCCGATGCGCGGGAAAGGTTGCCCATAGAGGCTCTGAAACTGATGGGCTCGTCTACAGCCTGGCGCGTACTCAACGGCTCATCGTCGGAGCACGATGCGAGTGCAAGCGCTGCAAGTGGCAAAATGAGGAGAGACTTTTTCATAGTTGATGTGTGGTGTTTTGTGTGTTTTTGTTTCTTTTATAATATAAACAGCCGGGAGGGGCAAGTGTTCATGTAAAGGCCGTGTTTTTATTGTATTAGAGTAACTATTCAGCTATGCTAAGTCGTAAGGAGAAAACTCGCGCAGAGGCGCAGAGGAATATGTATTTATCAGCAAATCAGCAGATATGACGTTTCTTGAAGAAGACACTTAAAAAGAACGCCCGTCAATAAGCGTCCCCCCCTCAAAGGCGGAGTACAAGCGACGCGCCGGGGGCGCGTCCCGAGACATAGCTTTTACCTTTGCAGGGAGATTCAGAGTTAACAAATCCACTCTGAATTGTTAATTAAAGACAGGGACGGTGAACTTTTGACGTTAGCTGGCCATCAATGGCCTTCCACGGTTACAGTCCGTCCCTGTCTTCTTTGTTGAACACATCAAGCTAGATTTTTAGACCTCAATGTCTACTAAAAGTTTTGGATGCATTCAACGCTATTGTTTAACTTCAACCACAAAGGTATGAAAGATTTATCAACATTCCAACACTTCGTAGGGTGTGATGTTTCAAAAAACACCCTTGACATCGCCATCTATGAGCGAGGAAAGGACTACCGCATCTTTGAGCACATTCAGGTGCAGAACTCCGCCCAGGGCTTTCAAGCCATGCGTAAATGGCTCCGCACATTCAAGATTGACATCTAGAATGCGGTCATCGCAATGGAGCATACCGGCGCATATTCTACCGCGCTTGCCGAGTGGTGTTTCAAAAAAGGGATAACGTTCGTATACCTACATCCCTTGGATGTCAAGAATGCCGGAGCTCGAGGCCGCAACAAAACAGACAAGACAGACGCCCAGTTTATAGCGGACTATGTCTATACAATGCGTGAAAAGCTGTCGCCTTCTCAGCCCGAACCTCCGGTGATAAAGCGGCTCAGGGCATTGCGCAACGAGCGGCAACTGGCCGTGCGCGCCCGGAGCGCCTATTTGTGCCACATCAAGACTACCGAGGATAAGGATATCCAACGCCGTATGGCAAAAATAGTGGATGAACTCACTGCCCAGATTAAGGCTATCGAAGCTAAACTTCTCGCCGAGATCAAAGCCGACCAGCAAATCAGCCACAATTACGAACTGCTTGTTAGCGTTCCCGGAATCGGGCTGATAAATGCCGTTACGACATTAATCGCTACAGGGAATTTCACCAGATTTCAGACTGCCAGGCAGTATGCCAAATTCTGCTGCGTCAGCCCCCTGTCCCGACAGTCCGGAACCTCCGTCAACAAGGGAGACCATGTAAGTCGAACGGGGCATGTCGAAATCAAGAGTCTTTTGACTCAGGGAGCCAGGAGCGCCCTATGTAATGACGCGCAGATAAGGGAATACTACAGGCGAAAATGTGAGCAGGGCAAATCCCATGGCTGCATCATGAATGCCATCAAGTTCAAGATGATTTGCAGAATGTTTGCAGTAGTGAGGCGACAAGCGCCCTATGTCAACATCGAGAAATTCAGGAGTTAAAAACTCTTCGGTCGGGGAGCGCCGCGCGGCAAGGGGCCGGACCACCGGTCCCGACGAGCGCAACACAAGCCGGACAATTAATTGTTAAAATAAAAAATCAACTTAAATCAAAATTTTAACATTTACACCCTTGCACAGGTCCTAGATTTCCGTGGGGTAAGCGAAGCGCACCCCGCGGTCGGAATAACCTCCTTCGTTTTTTATCCGGCGAGCGCCCCCCGAGGGCGTAGCCCGAGCGGGGGCATGCGAGC
>CAYUUN010000107.1:0-4437 GCA_964447895.1 uncultured Bacteroides sp.
GCTCCATGGAGCGTCCGGCGGCGACCGCGGCTGTCTATGGTGCGCAAATTGTTGGATATTAAAAAGTTACCCTGTTACATTGTCGGACGCTCCATGGAGCGTCCCTACAGGATTACGCGTTCGATAATAGTAATTGTTACATTGTTGCTCCTATGCACCGGAAGAAAGGCTTGTGCCGAAAAACTCGCGCCGAGGCGCAGAGGAATATATTATTAACTGCGAATCAGACAGTTAGAACATTTCATAAAGAAGACACTTAATAACTACGCCCATCAATAAGCGTCCACTCCCTCAATGGCGGTATACAAGCGACGCGCCGGGGGCGCGTCCCGAGACATAGCCGTGGTGTAAGCGTAGCGCACCCCGCGGTAAGAAGCCCCCTTCGTTTTTTATCCGGCGAGCGCCCCCGAGGGCATAGCCCGAGCGGAGGCATGCGAGCCTGATTCCCTCTTTTGCGCGCGGCTGCCCGCCCGGGGGCAGCCGGAGTGTTAACGGCGGGGGGTGCCGGTTTGGTTTTATTAGGAGTTTTTAGCAGGGCTAATCCGTGGATTTTTCGTATCTTTGCAATCCAAAATTGCAAGGTATGAACGACAACAATATAATAGTGCGGCACGCACGGGTCAACAATCTGAAGAACGTCGACGTGGAGCTGCCGCGCAATCAATTCATAGTAATCACGGGCCTGAGCGGCTCGGGCAAGTCGTCGCTGGCTTTCGACACGCTCTACGCCGAGGGGCGCCGCCGTTATGTGGAGAGCCTTTCGGCCTACGCGCGCCAGTTTCTTGGCAAGATCACGAAGCCCGAGTGCGACTTCATCCACGGTCTGCCGCCGGCGATAGCCATAGAGCAGAAGGTGGCCACGCGCAACCCGCGAAGCACCGTGGGCACCACCACGGAGATCTACGACTACCTGCGCATGCTGTTTGCGCGCGTGGGGCGCACGTATTCGCCGGTGAGCGGCGAGCAGGTGCGCAAGCACACGGTGGACGACATCGTGGCCACCGCGGCATCCTACCCCGAGGGCACGCGCATAGCCGTGGCCGCCCCCATCGTGCTCCCCGAGGGGCGCACGATCGAGCAGCAGCTCGACATCTACCGCAAGGAGGGCTTCTCGCGCCTGGTCACGGCCGGCCACGACTTCGCCACCATCGACGAGTATCTGGCCGCTCCGCCCAAGGCTCGCGGCAAGAAGAAGCCCGAGCTGCCCATGCTGCTGATCGACCGCCTGGCCACGGCCGCCGCCGGCGACGAGGTGTCGCGCCTGGCCGAAAGCGCCGAGACGGCATTCTTCGAGGGCCGCGACCGCGCCGTGCTGCTGGTGTGGGCGCCCGACGGCACGGTGCACACCCATGAGTTCTCGAAGCGTTTCGAGGCCGACGGCATCACCTTCCCGGAGCCGTCAGACGCAATGTTCAATTTCAACAATCCCTATGGCGCCTGCCCCACCTGCGAGGGTTTCGGCATGACGCTGGGCATCGACGAGCGCCTGGTGGTGCCGAATCCGGCCCTCACGGTCTACGACGACGCCGTGGCCTGCTGGCGCGGCGAAACCATGGGCGAATGGAAGCGCAACTTCATACGCACCCACCGCGGTTTTCCCATCCACAAGCCCTACGCCGACCTGAGCGCCGAGGAGCGTGCCACTTTGTGGCGCGACATCGACGCTTTCTTCGCCTGGGTGGAGGCCCGCCGCCAGAAGGTGCAGTATCGCGTGATGCTGGCGCGCTACCGCGGCCGCACGCTGTGCCCCACCTGCCACGGCACGCGCCTGCGCCCGGAGGCATCGTATGTGAAGGTGGGAGGCGCCACCATTGGCGAGCTCGTGGCCATGCCCGTCGACAAGCTGGCCGCATGGTTCGAGGCCCTGCGGCTCGACGACACCGACACGCGCATAGCCGAGAGGCTGCTGGTGGAGATAGGCTCGCGCCTGACGTTCCTGCGCGAGGTGGGCCTGGGCTATCTCACGCTCGACCGCCTGAGCAACACCCTGAGCGGCGGCGAGAGCCAGCGCATCAACCTGGCCACCTCGCTGGGCAGCAGCCTCGTGGGGTCGCTCTACATCCTCGACGAGCCCTCCATAGGGCTGCACCCGCGCGACACCGACCGCCTCATAGGCGTGCTGCGCAAGCTCCAGCAGCTGGGCAACACGGTGGCCGTGGTGGAGCACGACGAGGAAATCATGCGCGCGGCCGACTACATCGTCGACGTGGGTCCGCGTGCCGGGCGCCTGGGCGGCGAGATCGTCTACTCGGGTCCCGCCGCGGGCATATCCGCCGCCTCCGACAGCTTCACCGCCGGCTATCTCGACGGCCGCCTGGCCATCGAGGTGCCCCGCCACCGGCGCCGCTCGGCCTCCTACATCGAGGTGCTGGGCGCCCGCGAGCACAACCTCAAGAACATCGACGTGCGCTTTCCCCTGGGCGTGATGACGGTGGTGACGGGCGTGAGCGGCTCGGGCAAGAGCACGCTGGTGCGCGACGTGCTCTACCGCGCGGTGTCGCGCGAGCTGGGCCTGAGCGGCGACGCTCCCGGCGCCTTCAAGGGCCTGCGCGGCGACGTGGCGCGCGTGGAGCACATAGAGTTCGTGGACCAGAACCCCATCGGGCGCAGCACGCGCTCCAATCCCGCCACCTACCTCAAGGCCTACGACGAGATACGCGCTCTCTTCGCCGAGCAGCAGCTCTCTAAGCAGATGGGCTACACGCCGGCCACCTTCTCGTTCAACACCGAGGGCGGCCGCTGCGAGGAGTGCAAGGGCGAGGGAGTGATCACCATCGAGATGCAGTTTCTGGCCGACGTCACCATCCAGTGCGAGGAATGCCACGGCAAGCGCTTCAAGCGCGATGTGCTCGACGTGGAATACCGCGGCATGAACATCGCCGACGTGCTGGACATGACCGTCGACCAGGCCATCGAGTTTTTCGGCGAGGACACGGCCAGCACAACGGCGCGCCGCGTGGTCAAGCGTCTGCAGCCGCTGCACGACGTGGGCCTGGGCTACATCAAGTTGGGGCAGTCGTCGAGCACCCTGAGCGGCGGCGAAAACCAGCGCGTGAAGCTGGCCTACTTCATCAGCCAGGACAGCGCCCGCAAGACCATGTTCATCTTCGACGAGCCCACCACCGGCCTGCATTTCCACGACATCCACGTGCTCATGGCATCCTTCGAGCGCCTGCTGGCCCAGGGCCACACGCTGGTGATAATCGAGCACAACCTCGACGTGATAAAGTGCGCCGACCACATCATCGACATCGGCCCCGAGGGCGGCGAAGCCGGCGGCAACGTGGTGGCCGCCGGCACCCCCGAGGAAATCGCGACCTGCGAGGCGTCGCACACGGGCCGCTACCTGCGCGAGAAACTGGCACCCGCACCCAAGAAGGCCTGAACTTTCGGACGGCACAGCCATGGAACGGCCATGGAACGGCCATGGAACGGCCATGGGGCCATGGAACGGCGATTTTCAATCGCCACAAACCCGGAACGGCGATTTTCAATCGCCACAAAACCCGGAACGGCGATTTTCAATCGCCACAAAACATGGAACGGCGATTTTCAATCGCCACAAAACATGGAACGGCGATTTTCAATCGCCACATAAAAAATAACAAGAAAACCATGCCGGAAGAAACTCCATACCTCGACAAATCAAAAGAAATTCAAGCCTCTTATAAAGGCAAATTGCCTCATTGGCATCAAGATGGAAAGTTGCAGTTCGTGACTTTTCGTCTCAATGACTCATTACCCCAGAGCAAGATAAGAGAATTGAATGAAGTGATTCTTTCATTTGAGAAACTTCATCCCAAGCCATGGGACGAACGCACAACCCAGGACTACCATAATACCATTGGGCCAAAATATGAAGTGTATCTTGATAACGGATACGGGAATTGCATTTTGCGCAACCCATGGGCTCAGAATATTCTCATAAATGTCATATTCTTCTACAACAATTTAAAATATGAAGTGGTGGCTCTTATTATAATGCCAAATCACGTCCATATTATTCTTCATCTAAAGGATCAGTATCGACTGGATAAGATCATACAATCCATAAAACGTCAATCAGCACGAGAAATAAATAAATATTTGAATCAAGAGGGGCCAATATGGATGAAGGGATATTATGACAGAATTGTCAGAAGTTATGATAACTTGAAACACTATATAAAATACATAATTGATAATCCTAAGATGTTAAAGAAAGGCGAATATTCATTATATCTTAATAGTGGCTATTCCTTCCTTTGGTAGCGGCGATTTAAAATCGCCATTCCATCACCATTCCTTTTCGTGGAGCGGCGATTTTAAATCGCCATTCCATCACCATTCCATCGCCGTTTCTTTTTGTGGAGCGGCGATTTTAAATCGCCATTCCATCGCTATTCCATCACCGTTTCTTTTCGTGGAGCGGCGATTTTAAATCGCCATTCCATCGCC
>CAYUUN010000108.1:0-4241 GCA_964447895.1 uncultured Bacteroides sp.
GGCATGGTGCGGGCGGCCAGGGTGCCGGGGCGCTCGCTGTATTTGAACATGAAGGCCGAGTCGAAGCCCACGGTGCGCATCAGCTCGAGCGTCTCTTGAAAGTCGTCCTCGGTCTCGCCGTGGAAGCCGGTGAAGAGGTCGGTGGTGATGGCGCAGTCGGGCATGGCGGCGCGGATGGCGTCGATGCGGCCGAGATACCACTCGCGGGTGTACTTGCGGTTCATGGCCTTGAGCACGGCGTTACTGCCGCTCTGCACCGGCAGGTGTACGTGGCGGCAGATATTGGGGTGGGAGGCCATCACGGCTATGGTGGCGTCGCTCATGTCCTTGGGGTGGGAGGTGGTGTAGCGCACGCGCATGTCCGGGGCGCTCTCGGCCACCATGGCCAGCAGGCGGTCGAAGGTCACCTCGTCGGCCTCGCCGGCGCCCTCGGGGCGGTAGCGGTAGCTGTTGACGTTCTGGCCCAGCAGCGTCACCTCCTTGAAGCCACGGGCGCGCAGGTCGGCCACCTCGCGCAGGATGCTCTCGGCGGGGCGCGAGCGCTCGCGCCCGCGGGTGTAGGGCACGATGCAATAGGAGCAGAAATTGTTGCATCCGCGCATGATGCTCACGAAGCCGCCCACGCGGGCCGCGCCCAGGCGCGCCGGCACCACGTCGCGATAGGTCTCCGTGGTGCTCAGCTCCACGTTTATGGCCTTCTCGCCGGCCTCGGCGGCGGCGAAGAGGGCGGGCAGGTCGAGATAGGCGTCGGGGCCGGCCACGATGTCCACGCCGTGGCGGTCGATGAGCTCGTGCTGCAGGCGCTCGGCCATGCAGCCTATCACGCCCACGATGAGGCGCCCGTGGCGCTTGCGGCGCATCGACGCGAGATATTGCAGGCGCGCCACGATTTTCTGCTCGGCGTTGTCGCGGATGGAGCAGGTGTTGAGCAGGATGGCGTCGGCATCGGCCACGTCGTCGGCCAGCCCGTAGCCGGCCATCTGCATCACCGAAGCCACCACCTCGCTGTCGGCCACGTTCATCTGGCAGCCGTAAGTTTCTATGAATAAGCGGCGCGGCATTGCACCGTTTGGAGCATTTTCTGTCATTTATTGCCGAAATATTTGTGCCATTGCACAAGAATCATTAATTTTGTGCAAAATTACAAAAAATGTGGCGCATGCACAAGAGTTTGACCCCGCGCGTGCGCGACGTCCATGAAATATATCGAACACTTTTGCAATGGCATTCAACAACATGACGGCTCAGGAAGCCGCCGAAATGATTAAAAATGGCGACACCATCGGCACCTCGGGCTTCACTGCCCCCGGCTCGCCCAAAGCCATTTCGCAAGCCCTGGCGCAGATAGCCGAGAAGGAACACGCCGAGGGCCGTCCGTTCAAAATCAACCTCTTCACCGGCGCGTCGACCAGCGACAAGGTGGACGGCATGCTCTCCCGGGCCAACGCCATCAACATGCGCGCCCCCTATCAGAACGTGCCCGACCTGCGCAAGCGCATCAACAGCCACGACACGCACTACTTCGACCGCCACCTCTCCGAGATGGCCCAGGAAATGCGCTACGGCTTCTACGGCAAGATGGACTACGCCATCATCGAGGCTGCCGACGTCACCCCCGAGGGCGAGATAGTGCTGGGCTGCGGCGTGGGCAACGTGGCCACGTATGCCGCTCTGGCCGATAAAATCTTCATCGAGCTCAACGCCAAGCTGCCCCACAGCATCCTGGGCATGCACGACGTGTACACGCCCCTCGATCCTCCCCGCCGCCGCGAGATACCCATCTACAGCCCCAGCGACCGCGCCGGCTCGCCCATCCTCAAGGTGGACCCCCGCAAGATCGTGGGCGTGGTGCACACCGATAGCTACGACGGCGTGAAGCCCTTCACGGCCGTCGACGAGGTGAGCAAGCAGATAGGCGGCAACGTCGTTCGCTTCCTCGTGAGCGAATACGAGAGCGGCCGCCTGCCCAAGGAGTTCCTGCCCCTGCAGAGCGGCGTGGGCAACGTGGCAAACGCCGTGCTCTACGACCTGGGCGAAAGCACCCGCCTGCCCAACTTCATGATGTACACCGAGGTGATTCAGGATGCCGTGCTCGAGCTGCTCAAGAAGGGCAAGTGCACATTTGCCTCCACCTGCTCCATGACCTTCTCCGACCAGACCGAGGAAGAGCTCTTCCGCGACCTCAAGTACTTCCACGACAAAATCGTGCTGCGCCCCGCCGAAATCAGCAACAACCCCGAGGTGATCCGTCGCCTGGGCGTCATCGCCATGAACACGGCCATTGAGGTCGACATCTTCGGCGGCGTCAACTCCACCCACGTGCTGGGCACCCGCATGATGAACGGCATAGGCGGCAGCGGCGACTTCACCCGCAACGCCTATCTGAGCATCTTCTCCTGCCCCAGCGTGTCGAAGGGCGGCGTCATCAGCAACATCGTGCCCATGGTGGCCCACCCGGACCACAGCGAGCACAGCGTGGACATCGTGGTGACCGACCAGGGCATCGCCGACCTGCGCCACAAAGACCCCGTGGAGCGCGCCTACGAAATCATCAACAACTGCGCCCATCCCGACTACCGTCCGCTGCTGCTCGACTACCTCAAGGCAGGCAAGGGCGGCCAGACTCCCCACACGCTGCGCGCAGCCTTCGAGTTCCACAACGCCTTCTCCGAGACCGGCGACATGCGCAACGCCGATTTCGCCAAGTATTTCTGATAGACTCCCGAAATCAAGACCACAGCAATCGGCACTCTCATCCACCAGGGGAGTGCCGATTGTGATATAAGCCAGCCACATGCAACCCATAATCACCCACTTCACCGACGACGACCTCTACAAGTTCACCATGTGCTGCGCCGTGATCGACAACTATCCGCGCACGCAGGTGCGCTACAGTTTCATCGACCGCGACCACACCGTCTATCCTCCCGGCTTCGCCCGGGCCCTGCGCGAGCAGATAGCCATGCTCGAGAGCGTCGTGATCACCCCCGGGGAGATCGACTTCATGAAGCGCGCATGCAGCTACATCCCCCACTGGTTCTACAGCTACCTGAAGGGATTCCGCTACGACAGCCGCCGCGTGCGTGTGGAGCAGGATGCCGAGGGACACCTCGGCGTCACCTTCGAGGGCCCGTGGGCCGAGACCATCCTGCTCGAGGTGAAGGTGCTGGCCATAATTTCGGAGCTGTATTATATAATGACGGGCGAGGCCGCCGCTTTCGACCTCGACAGCTGCGCCGCCACCGCCGCCGGCAAGGCGCGCCGCCTCCTCGAGGGCGGATGCGTCTACAGCGACATGGGCACGCGCCGCCGCGCATCCTTCGCCGTGCAGGATGCCGTGGTGGGCGCCATGGCCCGCCGCGCAGCGGAGATGCCCGCTGCGCCGGGCCGCTTCGTGGGCACCAGCAACGTCTATTTCGCCATGAAATACGGCCTCACCCCCGTGGGCACCATGGCCCACGAGTTTGTGTGCGCCATAGCCGGCATGTACGGCCCGCTCATGGCCAACCACCTGGCCATGAAGGCCTGGAGCGGCACCTATCGCGGCGCCCTGGGCACATTTCTCTACGACACCTACGGCTGGCGCATCTTCAGCCTCAATTTCTCCGAAGACTATGCCAATATGTTCAAAGGCCTGCGCGTGGACAGCGGCGACAACTACGGGCAGCTCGACCTCATCGTGGAGAAATACCGCTCGCTGGGCATCGACCCCGCCACCAAGCAGGTGATTTTCAGCAACGCCCTAAAGGTCGACGACGCCCTCGAGCTGCAGCGCCGCGCCGCCGGCCGCTGCCAGCCCTCGTTCGGCATAGGCACCCATTTCACCAACGACATCCCCGGAGTGCGCCCCCGCAACATCGTGATCAAGCTCGTCGACGTGAAGATCACCGAGTCGTGGCCCTTCTACTGCTCCACCTGCAAGCTCAGCGAAGACCACGGCAAATACACCGGCGACCCCGCCACCGTCCGCCGCTTCCTCGCCACCCTCCATTTAGAGTAAATATTCAGCGTATTTACTTTGCATTATAGGAAAACTCGCGCAGAGTATTCCGATATGGCGTTGCCCTAAATCATAAAGGAAAGAGAAGGGAAGGAAGGGTGGGAGGCCTGTGCTATCCCGCGGCACACCATTTATATAATTGCTGCAAACCGGGCCGTATAAATAAACAGTATTAAGCTCTGCATTGCCAGCGGCGTTAGCCGCGTCAGCACCGCGTTTAGCGGTGCGCCGGAGTTAGCCT
>CAYUUN010000109.1:0-4222 GCA_964447895.1 uncultured Bacteroides sp.
ATCGTCTACGACGACCTCTCGAAGCAGGCCGTGGCCTACCGCGAGATTTCGCTCATCCTGAAGCGCCCCTCCGGCCGCGAGGCCTATCCCGGCGATATCTTCTACCTGCACTCGCGCCTGCTCGAGCGCGCCGCCAAAATCATCGACAACCAGGAGGTGGCATCGCGCATGAACGACCTGCCCCAGGCCCTCAAGCCCATCGTGAAGGGCGGCGGCTCGCTCACTGCACTCCCCATCATCGAGACACAGGCCGGCGACGTATCGGCCTACATCCCCACCAACGTGATTTCCATCACCGACGGCCAGATATTCCTCGAGACGGCGCTGTTCAACCGCGGCATCCGTCCCGCCATCAACGTGGGTATCTCCGTGAGCCGCGTGGGCGGCAACGCGCAGATCAAGTCGATGAAGAAGGTGGCCGGCACGCTCAAGATAGACCAGGCACAGTTCCGCGAGCTCGAGTCGTTCACCAAATTCGGCGGCGACATCGACCCCGTGACCGCCCGCGTCATCGACAAGGGCCGCAAGAACGAGCGCCTGCTCATCCAGCCCCAGTACCACCCCATGGCCGTGGAAGACGAAGTGGCCGTGATATATTGCGGCGTGAACGGCCTGCTCGAGAAAGTGCCCCTGGAGAAGGTGGCCGACTTCGAGAAGCAGTTCCTCCAGCTGATGCACGCCAAGTATGCCGACAAGCTCGACGAAATACGCGCCGGACGTCTCACCGACGAAGTCACCGCAGCCCTCACCGAAGCTGCCTCGCAAGTGGCAGCACAATTTTAACGGCTATTAAACACCAAAGATGGCAACACTTCGAGAACTAAAAGGCCGCATCGGTTCCGTGAGCTCCACCGAGAAGATCACGGGAGCGATGAAGATGATATCCTCCGCCAAGATGCGCAAGGCCGAGCAGGCCCTGCGCAGGCTTGTGCCCTTCCGCGAGGGCATCGGCGGTATCATAGCCAATCTGCTCACGGGCGACGCCGAATTTTCCTCGCCGCTGACCGAGGCCCGCGAGATGCGCCGCGTGGCGCTGCTCGTGTTCGGCAGCGACGACGGCCTGTGCGGTGCCTACAACACCAATCTCGCCAAGTATGCCTGCGCCCGCGTGGATGAGCTCCGTGCCGCACATGGCGAAGGCCTCCCCGTCGAGGTCTATGCCGTGGGCTCAAAGATGCTCAAGGCCCTGGCTTCGCGCCTCAAGGAATGCCCGGTCGCTGATGTGCGCGGCGCCGAAGGCGTCGACAGCAAGAGCGACGGCGATGCCGTGAAGGCCCTCCTCGAAAGCCTCATACAGCGCTTCACCGCCGGCGACATCGATGGCGTGGAGCTCCTGTTCATGCACTACCACAGCGCCGGGCGCCAGCGCCCCGCCGATGTGCAGATGCTGCCGGTCGACCCCGCCGCCCTCGCCGCCGAAAGCGGCACGGCACCGGCCCGAGCCGGCAGGCCCTATCTCTACGAGCCCGATGCCGCGACCATTTTCGCGTCGCTCCTGCCCATGCACCTGCTTGCGGTGCTGCAGGACGCCTTCGCCGAAAACCGCGCCTCCGAGCAGGCCGCGCGCGTGATGGCCATGCAGGCCGCCAGCGACAACGCCCGCAAGCTCCTCGAACAACTCCAGCTTGAATACAACAAACTGCGCCAGCAGGGAATCACCACCGAGCTGCTCGACATCGTGGGCGGCCAGGCCCGCGACTGACGTAGCACGTCATATATATACAGTGTAAATCAGTAACTAAATCATAGCATACTCAATGGGTAGCGTAAAAGATTACTTCACATCATTAGGAACAGGCATTGCCAGCCTCGTGAAGGGAATGCAGGTGACCGGAAAGGAAATGGTCACCCGCAAGATCACCGAGGAATATCCGGACAATCGCCTCGACAGCCCTGCAGCCCCGCGCTTCCGTGCCGAGCTCAAGCTCATCTATGATGCCGAGGGCAACCACAAATGCATTGCCTGCGGCACCTGCGAGCGCAACTGCCCCAACGGCACCATCAAGGTCGAGACCAAGATGGTCGACACCCTCACGGGCAAAAAGAAAAAACTCGACCGATACATCTACGACCTGGGCAGCTGCACTTTCTGCCAGCTATGCGCCACCACGTGCCCCACGGGCGCGCTGGCCTTCGACAACGACTTCGAGCAGGCCGTGTTCACCCGCGACAAGCTCATAAAGAAGCTCAACTATCTCCCCGAGAAAGAAGAGCCCGCTCCCACTCCCGAGCAGATAGCCGCCGCCGAGGCCGCCCGCCAGGCAAAGATTGAGGCCGCAAAGGCTGCCGCCGCCAAGGCCAAGGCCGCCCGCGAGGCTGCCGCCAAGGCCCAGGGCGACGCACCTGCCGCACCGGCCGCTCCCGCAGCCCCGGAAGCCCCGGCCGCTCCCGCCACACCCGAAAAATAAAAACACTTAGTATATGGAATCAGTAGGAAGTATCATTCTCTACATCGTCGTCGCTCTGGCGATGGTGGTGTTCTCCGTACTGGCCGTGACCACGCGCAAGATTCTGCGCGCCGCCACATACTTGCTATTCACCCTCTTTGCAGCCGCCTGCGTCTACTTCATGCTCGACTACGAGTTTCTGGGCGCCGTGCAGATTGCAGTCTATGCGGGTGGTATAGTGGTGCTGTTCGTGTTCTGTATCCTGCTCACGAGCCGCCCCGGCCACAACTCGGAGCGCCTAAGCTCTAAATCCCGCGTGCTGGGCTCAATCGCAGCCCTGGCCATGCTGCTCATCTCGGGCTATGCCCTGGTGAGCCGCTGCGCCCTCTATGCTGCCAAGCCCGCCATCGACACCCCCACCATGCAGCAGCTGGGACAGTCGATGATGAGCACCGGCCACAACGGCTATCTCTTGCCCTTCGAGGCCGTCAGCGTGCTGCTGCTCGCATGTATAATCGGTGGCGTGGTTATCGCCCGCAAACGTTAAGCCCACACAGTCATGGATATCAAAGCAATAATGCTCCTTGTGCCGGCAATGATAATGTTCTGCTGCGGCGTCTACGGTTTCATCACCCGCCGCAACATGATTGCCATCCTCATCTCGCTTGAGCTCATGCTCAATGCCGTCGACATCAACTTCGCCGTGTTCAACCGCTATCTCTACCCCGAGGCCATGGAGGGAATGTTCTTCACCCTCTTCGCCATAGCGATTGCAGCAGCAGAGACCGCCCTGGCCATCGCCATCATCATCAATCTCTACCGCTCCACCAAGAATATCGACGTGCGCGACCTTAACAAACTCAAAAACTAAAGCCCGATGGACGCAACACTACCTATTCTTATTCTGGCCATTCCCCTGGGAATGTTTCTTGTGCTCGGCCTGGCCGGATGCAAGATGAGCCACAAGCTGGCCGGCGTGCTCGGCTGTCTGGGCATGGGCACCACCCTGGTGCTTGCCTATTACACGGCATTCACCTATTTCTTCAGCGGTAGCCCCGAATTTGTAAACGCTGCCGGCGAGCGACTCCAGGCCGTGATTTTCAACCACACCTGGCTCGCCTTCACCGACAAGCTCGTGATTCGTCTCGGATTCCTGCTCGACCCCATCTCGGCCATGATGCTGGTGGTGATCACCACCGTCTCCTTCATGGTGCACCTCTACAGCATGGGATATATGCGCGACCACCACGGCGTGTTTGAGCGCGGTTTCCAGCGCTTCTACGCCTTCCTGTCGCTGTTCAGCTTCTCGATGCTCGGCCTGGTTGTGGCCACCAACATCTTCCAGATGTACATCTTCTGGGAGCTCGTGGGCGCATCGTCGTATCTGCTCATCGGTTTCTACTACGTTAAGCCCTCCGCAGTGTCGGCATCGAAGAAAGCCTTCATCGTCACCCGCTTCGCCGACCTGGGCTTCCTCATCGGTATCCTCATCCTGTCGTACTACACCGGCACCTTCAACTTCACCGAGCTCACCTCGGCTCCCGTCGAAGGCATGGCCGGCGTGTTCAGCGTGAGCGAGACCACCGCCGAGGGCGTGCGCAGCATCTTCCAGAACAGCGCCACGCCGGTGTTCCTGGGCGGCTCCGTGCTGACGTGGGCCCTCGTGCTCATCTTCATGGGCGGCATGGGTAAATCGGCCATGCTGCCGCTGCACATCTGGCTGCCCGACGCCATGGAAGGCCCCACGCCCGTTTCGGCCCTCATCCACGCCGCCACCATGGTTGTGGCCGGTGTGTATCTGGTGGCCCGCCTGTTCCCGCTCTACCTCATGGAGG
>CAYUUN010000110.1:0-4095 GCA_964447895.1 uncultured Bacteroides sp.
ATACCATCTATGGCCGGCGTCCGAATTCACCGGCAAACATAGCGTCTTTTGTATCGCGCTATCGCCCAGGAGTTTTTACGCGATAAAGTGTTAGAAGGGCTTGCGGTATTTGTCGTCGGCGGAGTCGTCGAGGATGCTCAGGTAGGAGGCGTAGCGCGACTGTGCTATGCGGCCTTCGTCGAGGGCGGCTCGCACGGCGCAGCCGGGCTCGTGCACGTGGGTGCAGTTGCCGAAGCGGCATTCGCGTCCTATCTCAAACATTTCGGGGAAGTAGTGGCTCACGTCGGCGCGGTCGAAATCGACGGTGCCGAAGCCGCGCACGCCCGGTGTGTCGATGATGCAGCCCTCGGGGTCGCCGGGCAGGTGGAAGAGCTCAGAGAAGGTGGTGGTGTGCATGCCCTGGTCGTGCACGGCCGAGATTTCGGCGGTGCGCTGCCCGATGCCCGGGATGAGGTCGTTCACCAGGGTGCTCTTGCCCACGCCGGAGTTGCCGCTGAGCAGGCTCACCTTGCCGGCGAGCAGCGCTCGCAGCTCCTCGATGCCCTGGCCGGTGCGGGCCGAGACACACACCACGTCGTAGCCTATGCTGCGGTAGAGATATGCCACGGCGTCGAGCAGCTCGCGGTCGTCGGGCTCCGTGAGCAGGTCCACCTTGTTGATGCACAGCACGGCGTGCACGCGGTAGGCCTCGGCGGTGGCCAGGAAGCGGTCTATGAAGTTGGTGCTGGTGGTGGGGTGGGCCAGCGAGGCCACGAGCACGGCCTGGTCTACGTTGGCGGCTATGATGTGGCTCTGCTTGCTCAGGTTGATGGAGCGTCGCACGATGTAGTTGCGGCGGTCGAGGATATCGACGATATAGGCGGTGCCGTCCGGACCGGGCTCGGCCACGCGCACCATGTCGCCCACGGCCACGGGGTTGGTGGTGCGCAGGCCCTTGATGCGGAAGTTGCCTTTCACCTTGCAGTTGATTTCGTGGCCGGGAGCGGTCTCCACCACGTAGTGGGCGCCGGTGTTGCGCACCACGCGCCCCGTCAGGGGGTAAGTGTTCTGTGTGTCAGTCATGTTCGTGGTCGCAGCCGTCCACCCAATGGTGGGCCGATGTGCATTGATGCAGTGTCCTGTCTACAATCCAGTGGTGGGTGGCCATGCGGTCGATGGTGTTCATCTCGTGGCTCACCAGCATGATGGTGGCGCGCGAGCGCAGGTGCTCGAGTATCTCGTAGAGGCGTGCCTCGAAGTGCTTGTCGAGGTAGCTCAGGGGCTCGTCCATCACTATCAGCGACGGGCGCGACACCAGGGCGCGCGCCAGCAGCGTGCGCTGCAGCTGGCCGCCGGAGAGGCGCCCGATGGGGCGCGAGGCATAGTCGGTCATGTCCACCAGGCGCAGGTATTCCTCCACGCGCTCGGCGTCGGCGGCCTTGCTGCCGGTGGAGCGGCCCAGCAGGCCGGTGGCCACCACTTCCTCCACGGTGATGGGAAAATGGGAGTCGACGCTGTTTTTCTGCGGCAGATAGCCTATGGCGGGCGTGCAGCCGCCGCAGTAGCTCACGCTGCCGGCGGTGGGGCGCAGCAGCCCCAGCACTATGCGCAGCAGCGTGGTCTTGCCGCCGCCGTTCGGCCCGGTGATGGCCACGAAGTCGCCGTGGCACACGCTGGCGTTGACGTGCTCGAGCACCACGCGGCGGTCGTAGCTCATGCCCACGTCGTGGAGCGTTATCAGGTTACTGTCGTGCGATTTCATGGGCTATCCTCACTATTTCGGCGGCGATGTCGGCCGCCATGGGGTCAATCTCGGCGGTGGTGAGCCCGGCGCCGGAGCATACGCTCGCGGCCTGGCGCGGGTCCATGCCCCGCTGCACCAGAAACACGCGGGCGCCGCTGTTGCGTGCGCGCCCTATGGCTCCGGCTATCCCGGCGGCCGAGAAGTCTTTGCCCTCGGCGCCCAGGGCCACCTGCTCCAGGCCGTAGTCGCGCGCCAGATAGCTGAGCGACGGATGCCACAGCATGAAGGCCCGCGAGGGGGCGCCGGCCAGGGTGGCGGCGGCGGTGCTGTCGGCCGCGGCCAGCACGCTGTCGAGCGAGTCGAGGCGGGCGGCGTAGAGCGCGGCGCCGTCGGGGTCGAGCTCCGTCAGCTTGGCGGCCATGCGGGCGGCCATGGCGCGGGCGTTGCGGATGGATGCCCACACGTGCGGGTCGGGCAGCCCGTGGTCGTGGCCGGCATGGTCGTGGCCGGCGTGGCCGCAGTGGTCGTGGGTGCCATAGACGGGCTCCACGGCATCGGCCAGCGCCACGGTCTCGCCGCCCTTGTAGGCCCGGGCCAGGGTCTGCTCGAAGGGCAGCCCTCCGGCCACAAACAGGGCCTCCGCGCCGTCCACGGCCATGCGGGCGCCCATCGAGGGCTCGAAGCTCTCCGGGTCGCCGCCGCGGTCCATCACCGTGGCCACTTCAAAGCGCCCGGCGGCCAGCGGCTCCAGCAACCCGCGCAGCGGCTCGATGCTCACGGCCAGGCGGCGCGTGCCGTCGGCGTCGCCGGCCGGCCTGCCGCCGCAGGCGCCCAACAGAAGCGCCAGGCACGCAGCCGGAATCAATTTTATGAGTGCGGTTCTTAACATTGCCACAAATTTACAAATAATTTTTGGCTCAGCGCCGCAAATACGCTATCTTTGCACAGTAAAAGATACTCGATAATGAAACTGTCGAAAGAAACATTCTGGCGCACATCTCGCGACTATTTTTTCATCACCCTGGGCATGGCTATCTATGCCATTGGTTTCACGGCATTTATATTGCCGGAGAAAGTGGTTATAGGCGGTCTCGCCGGTCTCGGCACCATCATTTATTTCAAGACGGGTATCCCGGTGGCCATCTCGCAGTATGTGATCAACCTCATCCTGCTGGCCATCGCCTACAGGGTCGTGGGCAAGCGCTTCGTCATAGGCACCATCTACGGCGCCACCATGATCTCGGTGTGGGTGGGCCTGTTTCAGCCGCTCTTTGCCGACGGCTTCACCAACGAGCCCTTCATGAACATCGTGATAGGCGGCACGCTCTGCGGCCTGGGCATAGGCATGACTTTCGTGCACAACGGCAGCAGCGGTGGCACCGACATCGTGGCCGCCATGGTGTCGAAGCACTCCAATGTGAGCATCGGACGCATGATGCTCTACACCGACGTGTGCATCATATCGTCGAGCTACTTCCTTTTCCACCAGGTGGATAAGATAGTCTACGGCTTCGTGGTGCTCTTCCTGGTGAGCAACATGGCCGACCTCGTGATAAACACCAACCGCCAGGCCGTGCAGTTCACCATCTTCTCCCGCCACTGGCGCGAGATAGCCACGGCCATCAACAACGACGCCCGCCGCGGCTGCACCGTGCTCACGGGCATGGGCTGGTACAGCAAGCAGGAGGTGAAGGTGCTGCTGGTGATGTGCCGCAAAATCGAGTCGGTCACCATCTTCCGCATCGTCAAGAGCATCGACAAAGACGCGTTCATCACCCAGGCCAACGTCAACGGCGTCTACGGCCAGGGCTTCGACGAGGTGAAAGTGAAGATGAAGCCTGAGCCCCACCGCGAGTTCCCGCCCCGCACCCCTGCCGCCCCCGTGCAGCCCTCCGACGAAGCTGCCCCCACCGGCCACCCCGGCTCCCTCGCGTAGAGAACCGCCTAAATCGCTGATACACAGCAGTAGCGACGCTTTTTAAGGCGTCCTCCCCGCGCAAAAGCGAAGATACAAAAGCACTCATCATTAGGGGAGGCCTCGCGCAGAGACGCAGAGAAATATAATCAATTGTAAACCAGGTGGTAGGAACGTTTTTTTTAAGCGTCCATCCCCTCAAAAGCAAGATACAAAAGCATAAAAAGACAGAAGAAACAAAAGGCCCGCTGCCCTCAAAAATTTTTTTTTGTTTCTTTTGTATCTACACATCATCAAAGTAACTATTCAGCCAATTGAGAAAGAACGCGCCGGAGAGCGCGTTCCGAGCTATAGCGTGGGGTAAGCGTAGCGCACCCCGCGGTTACAGCCGCCCACTCTCCACCCCCTTTTGCGCGCGGCGATCAGCCGCGCGCAAAAGGGGGAATCAGGCTCGCAT
>CAYUUN010000111.1:0-3648 GCA_964447895.1 uncultured Bacteroides sp.
GATTTTCCGGCAAAGGTAGAACGATTACCAACACCCCGCAATATGCCACCGCGGACGGCTGTACCGCAGTGCTCGACCTGAGGTTAAGGAATGTCGCGTCTGTGACGCTCTCCGATATTGAGTCACAGCTACTTATGCAATTCTCTGCGCCTCTGCGCGAGTTTTTCAACAATCATT
Source organism: uncultured Bacteroides sp. (assembly GCA_964447895.1). Classification (GTDB taxonomy): domain Bacteria; phylum Bacteroidota; class Bacteroidia; order Bacteroidales; family Muribaculaceae; genus CAG-873. The sequence continues at coordinate 178 of CAYUUN010000111.1, forward strand.
TTCGAGTTCGCTGAAGAGTTGCTCTAATTCAGGTCTATGGCGTAGAAGGCCTGCTTGCCGCTCTCGGGATAGAAGCCTGAGATGAACATCACGCGCTCGCGGGCGTCGGCCTGCAGGATGCGGCGTGCCAGGGCCTTGATGTCGTCGGGCGAGGCCACGCGGGCCTGGTTGATGGCCATGACCACGAAGCCGGGGCGCACGCCCTGGCGCGCGAAGGGGCCGTCGGGCTCGACGCTCTCCACCTGCACGCCGGCCGATATCTGCAGCTTTTCGAGCTGCTCGCGGTCGAGGGCCTTGAAGGTGGCGCCTATCTTGTCGGGGCTGAGCTCGCGCACGGTGGCCGTGGTGCCCTGGGCGTTGCGCAGCACGGCGGTGGTGCTGTGCTTGTGGCCGTCGCGCAGGTAGCTGATGGCTACGCGGTCGCCGGGGCTGAACTTGGTGATGGCCTCCTGCATCTGGGCCGTCGACAGGGTGGGGTAGCTCTCGATGGCGATGATGATGTCGCCGCTCTGCAGGCCTGCCTCGCGGGCGGCCGAGCGGTCTTCCACGCTGTCCACGTAGATGCCGGCGGTGGCTCCCTTGATGCCTTTCTCGGCCACGAACTCGGGCGAGAGCTCGACGAAGCGGATGCCCAGCAGGGCGCGCTGCACGGTGCCGTACTGCTTGAGGTCGGCCACCACTTTCTGCACTATCGAGGTGGGGATGGCGAAGGAGCAGCCGGCGTAGCTGCCCGTCTGGGAGTAGATGGCGGTGTTAATGCCCACGAGCTCGCCGCGCAGGTTCACGAGCGCGCCGCCGGAGTTGCCGCTGTTCACGGCGGCGTCGGTCTGGATATAGCTCTCGATGCCGCCGGTAGCTGCCGTGCGGGTGCTCGACGAGATGTTGCGGGCCTTGGCGCTCACGATGCCGCTGGTCACGGTGGAGGTGAAGCCGAAGGGGTTGCCCACGGCCAACACCCATTCGCCCACGTGGAGGTGCTCGGAGTCGCCCATGGGGATTACGTGGAGGTCGTCCGGCGCGTCGATCTTCAGCAGGGCGATGTCGGTGGTGGGGTCGGCGCCCACGACGGTGGCGTCGAAGTTGCGGTTGTCGTTGAGGGTCACCTCGAGGTGGTCGGCGTTGGCTATCACGTGGTTGTTCGTCACGATGTAGCCGTCCCGGCTGATGATCACGCCGCTGCCCAGGCCTATCTGGCGCTGGCGGGGCTGCTCTTGCTGCGGCTGCTGCTCGGGCACGCGCTGGCGGCCCGGACCGCCGAAGAAGAACTCAAGGAAGGGGTCGGAGAAGGGGTCGGCATAGCCCTGGCGCCCTCCGCGGCCGTAGCTCTGCTGCTGCGGGGTGGCGAAACTCTTTACGCTCACCACGCCGTTGACGGTCTGCTCGGAGGCGTTGATGAAATCGGCCTGCGAGATGGTGGCCGCAGGGGCCTGGATGGTCACGGAACCGGTGGCGGCAGCCTCGGTGGCGTCGCCGGCGGGGGCGGGCTGGGCGCAAGCCGTGAGCGACATGGCCAGCACGCACGCTGCTGTGATGAAAAATGCTTTCATAGCCTTTATAGTTGTCAGTGTGTTAACGATTGTTCTGTTTTATCTCTTTGCATCACAAATATAATCGTTAAATCGATTGATTAATCGCCCGTTATGATATTTTTGCTAAAAACGGCCCGCTTTACGGAATGTTAGTAAAATGTGTGTTAAAATGCCTAATTATTGTTAATCGCTAAATGTTGGCGAGTGTTAATTTGCCTTTTCTGCCGTGGTTGTTTATCTTTGCAATGTGAAAAACCGCCTGCACATATTATTTGTAGCCCTCTTAGCAGCCGTTGCGCTATCGTCGTGCCACTCCCACCGCTCGGTGGCCCGCGGCGGCCATGGCCGCGTGGTCCACGCCGGCTCGCGCCCCTCGGCCCACATAGCGCTCCCGGCCGAGCCTGTGGCCACGGGCTCGTCGGCCGACAGCAACGACGCCGAGATCGTGAACCGCCTCATCGAGGGCGCCCGCGCCTGGCTGGGCACGCCCTATCTCTACGGCGGCACCGACCGCGCCGGCGTGGATTGCTCGGGATTCGTGCAGCGCCTCTTCGCCGATATTGCCGCAGTGTCGCTGCCGCGCAACTCGCGCAAGCAGGCCGAGGACTGCCGTCCCGTGGCCCGCGAGGGCCTGCAGCCGGGCGACCTGGTGTTTTTCAACGGTTCGCGCGTGGGTGGCGGCATTGGCCACGTGGGGCTCTACGTGGGCGACCAGCACATGATACACGCCTCCACCAGCCGCGGCGTGATAGTGAGCGACATCAACGCCGACTACTACGCCTGCCGCTACTGCGGCGGCGGCCGCGTGCAGGCCATCACCTACGGCGCGCGCGGCACCTTGCCCCGCGGCAAGAAAGACAAGCCGCGGCCGGTGTCGCCGGAGCTGCCTGCCCCGGTGGCAATCCCGGCGCCGGCCCCGGAGCATCCCGCCGCCGAGGTGCAGACGGCGGCGGCCGCCCCCGTGCGCGTGGTGCCCCACGCCATAAGCGCGCGCGTCGACAGCGCCTTCGCCATCCTGCGCATGAACGAGCCGGACTCCGTCTGCTCCGACTGGATGGACTGACGCCCCTCGGCCATCAGGGAGAAACAAAAGCACAGAAAAGCAAAAGAAACAAAAAGGCCAGCGGCTGGCTCGGTCCGGGGAAGCCTCGCGCAGAGCCGCAGAGAATTATATAAGGAGCTGTCCACCAGGCAGGAGGGACGCTTTTTAAGCGTCCGCATCCGGATGGTCAGCGGCGTTAGCCGCGTCAGCGCCGCGTTTAGCGGTGCGCCGGAGTTAGCCTATGGCAAGCCCCGCGTTTAGCGGTGCGCAGCCATAGGTTTATCGCGCCGCCCCACCACCACGAGCTCCGCGTTTAGCGGGGCGTCTCAGCGCCATATGCAGCCACCTATTCCCGAGGCGCCCCGCTAAACGCGGAGCTTTTTCGGGGGGGGGCGGTCAGGGACCTATGGCTGCGTGCCACTAAACGCGGCACTTGCCATAGGCTAACTTTGGCACCCCGCTACGCGGAGTTTTCGCTACGCGGGGGCTGCGCACGTGGCTTCAGTACCATATTTGTACTATAGTGGGCGCTGAGAATAATATAAACAGCTGTAAATCAAGCTATAGTAGAAACGCCTTTCAAAGCGTCCAGCCCACGGGAGCGGCAAGCGCGGCAGAGCCGTGCGCGCAGTCCTGCGGCAGCGCCGCAGCCACGTACATAGCCACATGCAAGCGCGGCAGAGCCGTGCGCAGCTTGTGGTGACAGGCGGCCGCCCCCCGGGCGTGAGGGCCTCGTAGAGGTCCAACCGCCTGCTGCCGCTACCCACCTCCGTGTACCCAATTATGGGGTGGACGCTTGAAAAGCGTCCCTCCTGCGTTGAATTATTGTCTTTTGTTTCTTCTGTGGCTTTTGTCCTTCTATGTTGCCATGCAAGGAAATTTGGTATTTTAACTAAATAT
>CAYUUN010000112.1:0-3636 GCA_964447895.1 uncultured Bacteroides sp.
CGGGGTGCGCTACGCTTACCCCACGGCTATAGCTCGGAACGCGCTCTCCGGCGCGCGGACAGGCGGTCAGGAGATTTTCATGATGTCGGATTCGAAGGTGTCGCGATTGATGGCGCGGGCCTTCATGCGGTTACGGTAGGTGTAGATGGTGTTGAGGGAGTAGTGGAGCACCTGGGCGATGCTCGAGCTGTCTTCCACGCCCAGACGCATGAAGGCGAGGATGCGCAGGTCGGTGTTGAGGCGGCGGGGGTCGGGCAGCTCGATGCGCTGGTCGGGCTGCAGTAGGGCGTTCACCTCGGCCACGAAGGTAGGATACATGTGCAGGAAAGCGTTGTCGAACACCTCGAAGAACTCGCGGCTCTCTTCTCCCACGAATTTGCCGTTCTTGGCCATGCGGTAGAGGTCCTCGACCTGGCCGGCGCCTATCTTGCGGGTCACGAGTTTGCTGAACTGCTTGAGCTTGTCCATGTAGACCGAGCAAAGGCTCAGAAACTGACTGATGTAGACCTCCTTGCTGTGGTTGGCCTCGCTGAGGCGCTGCTGCAGGCGGCGCAGGCGCAGCATTTCGTGGCGCAGAAACAGCAGGGTGCCGATGAGCACTATCACCAGCAGGCCCATCACGGCCACGGCCCAGAGGGCGTTGCGCCGCGAGGCTGCCGTCTGGCGGGCGTAGGCCTGCTCGATGTAGGGCAGCGAGCGTGCGCTCTCGAGCATTCGCATCTCGGCGGCGCACTCCACGGCGTTGGCCAGCGCCACGGACAGGTAGCCGTAGGCGCGGTCGATGTCGCCGGCGGTGTAGAGCTCGGCGCCCAATTCCTGCAGCGATGCCACCTCGCGGGTGGCGGCGCGGGTGTCGGCTATGGCCGATTCTGCCAGGTAGTATTGCTGCGTGAGGCTGTCGCCCTCGGCCTTGGCGATGGCCGAGAGGTGGTGTGTGGCGCGTGCGCGCGTGAGATTGTCGACGTGGGGGCGCGCCAGCAGTTCGGTGAGTATCACCCGGGCGAGGGAGAAGTTGCCGCGTAGAAATTCCAGTTCGCCCCGGTTGTAGAGATAGTCGTCGGAGCCCGGCGAGAGCTTGTCGAGCAGGCGCTGCTGCATGTCCATTGCCAGCATGGAATAGTTGGTGTGCAGGTCGGGGTAGCGCTCGTAGAAGGCTGCCAGATAGCTGTACATCTGCCTGGCGTGGTCGTAGAAAGCCTTCATCTGCTCGCGCGACAGCAGGGTGGTGTCCACCTGCTCCAGCTCGTTCTCGGCCTCCTTGAACAGGCCCGCCAGGGGCAGCAGCGAGGCTATGTGCAGACGCGCTTCCTGCAGGTCGGCGCCCCGGCTGCCGGCTTCGGCGCGGCGCAGATAGTGGAGCGCCGAGTCGTTGTTGAAACCGGCGTAGGCATGGGCCACGGCTGTGAGGGAGGAAGCGCCCCGGCCGCACTCGCGGCGCAGGCTGTCGATGTGGCGCTGGCGTTGCTCGATGTAGAAGGGGCGTAGGCGCAGCTCGCCGTCGAGACGCCGCAGGGCGTCGCGCACGTCGCCGTCGGTGGCCCCGTGGCCCGGCACCGCTGCGGCGGCCAGCCACGCAAGGGCCATCAACAGTGCTGCCAGCGTCCTACTCATTGAAACAGGCTGTCGATGGAGTTGTTGTCGATAGTGGCTATCACGCGCAGGCCATCGGGCGTGTAGGTGGGCGACGGCAGGCGCAGCAGGTCGGCCGCCAGGGCGTCCATCTCGTCGCTGCTCAGGGGGTGGCCGCCGCGCATGGCTGCCGCGCGGGCCAGCGCGAGGGCGGCGCCGGAGCGCAGGGCGGCAGGGTCGACCGAGCCCGTGGAGGCAATCTCGTCGGCCATGGTGGCCAGCGCCTCGCCCACGTTCTTGCCCGCGATCGATGCCGGCACGGCATTCACCGCCCAGGTGCCGGTGGCCATGGGCGAAAGGTCGAAGCCCATCTCGGCCAGCACGTCGGTCATGGCGGCCACCGCGGCCGACCGTGCCGGCGTGAGCTCCACCGTGTCAGGGAATATCAGGCGCTGCGAGGGTGCCTCGCCTCCGCGGGCGGCCATCAGGGCGGCGTAGAGCACGTTCACGTGGGCGCGGTGTATGTCTATGAGCATCAGGCCCGTCGACGATGTCATGGCTATGTAGCGGCCGCGCAGCTGCATGCAGTGCTGCGTGGTGGCCGCCGGCGCAGGCATCAGCGGCAGCGCGGGTGTCTCAGGCTCGCTGTCGATGCTCTCCGTCACGGCCGCGCGCACCTCGTCGAGGCCCGCTGCCCGTTCGCGCGAAAAAGATTCGTAGAGTTTCTGCCAGTCGGCCGGAGCGCTCTGGCGGCGTGGCGCCGAGGCCTGGGAGCCGCTACCTGCGCCGGCGTTGTCGCGGCGCGGCGTGGCCCCGCGCTCGGGTTCGAAGGGGTTGTAGAAATCGGCGGGGCCGTCGGCGGGCGCAACGGGCTGCACGCGGGGGTCGAAGGCCGGAATCTCCGGCGCGTCCTCCACGTCGAAGTCTATGGCGCCGCTCACATTGTAGCGCCCGAGGCTCTCCTTGATGGCGGCCACGAGCACGTCGCGGATTATCACCTCGTCCTCGAATTTTATCTCGTGTTTCTGCGGGTGCACGTTCACGTCGATATTCTCCGGCGACACCTCGAAGTTGATGAAGTAGCTGGGCTGCGCGTCGGCGGCGATGAGCGGCTGATAGCATGCCATCACGGCGCGGTGGAAGAAGGGGTGGCGCATGTTGCGGCCGTTCACGCCGAAAAACTGCTGGTAGCCGCGCTTCTTGGCGGCCGAGGGCAGGCCTATGAAGCCCGAGATGCGCACGAAGGGCGCGGCCGTGGAGATGGGCAGCAGCGTGCGGTCCAGCGACTTGCCGAACAGGTCGACGATGCGCTGCTTCTCGGTGGCGTGGTGCAGCTGGTAGAGCGTGGTGTCGTTGCTCACGAGCGTGAAGTCGATGTGGGGGTTCACCAGCGCCAGGCGTTCAAACTCGCGCAAGATATGGCCCATCTCCACGCTGTCTTTCTTCAGGAACTTGCGGCGCCCGGGCTGGTTGAACAGCAGGTTGCGCACCATGAAGTTGCTGCCGGGCGTGGCCGCCACGGGCTCCTGGCCCTCGAAGCGCGACTCGGAGATGCGCAGGCAGGTGCCTGTCTCGTCGCCGGGGCGCATGGTGCGCAGCTCCACCTGGGCCACGGAGGCTATCGATGGCAGCGCCTCGCCGCGAAAGCCCATGGTGTGCAGCGAATAGAGGTCGGCAGCGGTGGCTATCTTGCTGGTGGCGTGGCGCTCGAAAGCCATGCGGGCGTCGGCCGGCGACATGCCGGAACCGTTGTCGATCACCTGGATGAGGGTGCGACCGCCGTCCTTGATCACTATGGTGATGCTCGTGGCGCCGGCGTCTACGGCATTTTCCACAAGCTCCTTCACCACCGACGCGGGACGCTGAATCACCTCGCCGGCGGCTATCTGGTTGGCCACGGCATCGGGCAGCAGCCTTATTATATCGGGATTATTGCTCATACTTTTGCAGATGCAAAGATACTAATTTTCCAATAATATCCTTTCAGCCCTGTAAAACATTTAGAGCTTGTCCCATAATATATGTTAACGCTGAGGTCGCATATCTCGGAGGGATTCTGGAGCTGGC
>CAYUUN010000113.1:0-3318 GCA_964447895.1 uncultured Bacteroides sp.
GGGAGAGCGTCAACAAAGACAAGAACCTGATGGTGCGCGACAGCGAAAGCTCCGCTTCGCTCTACGAAATCGCGCGGCGCACCCGCGAGCAGCTCGGGCTGCCCATCGTGGCCATAATCGACGAGGAGCACATGTTTTGGTCGAAGACGGCAGATAAATCCGCCCAGGTGCTCGACCGCATCAATCCCGCCGTGGAAATACGCATCTCGGCCACGCCCAAAACGGCCGTGAACGGCTCTACGCAGCGGGTGCTTGTCGACCGCCTGGACGCGATCAATGCCGGGATGATAAAGAAGGAAGTGGTGCTCAACCCCGACATCGATGTCGACGCCGCCGACCCCATGTCGCTCGAAGAGCGGCTGCTGAAAGTGGCCCTTCAGAAGCGGCAGCAGATAGCCGACGAGTACGAGCGACTGGGCATCAACATCAAGCCCCTGCTGCTGGTGCAGTTGCCCAACGACACCAAGGAGACCATGACCGACGACGACAACAAGGTGGCCGAAATAGTCAAGACCTATCTCAGGCTCAACCCCCACGAGGAAATCACCGTAGACAATGGCAAACTCGCCGTGTGGCTCGCCGGCGAGAAATCGAACCTCGAAGGACTCGAGCAGCCCGACAACCTGACCAAGGTGCTGCTGTTCAAGGAGGCCATAGCCCTGGGCTGGGACTGCCCGAGAGCCGCCGTGCTGCTCATCTTCCGCAAACTGTCGAGCGACCAGTTCACCATTCAGACCGTCGGCCGCATCCTCCGCATGCCCCAGCAGAAGCATTATCCCGTCGACATGCTCAACGTGGGCTACGTCTACACCGACATCGCCAAGGATAAAATCAAAATCGTAGCCGCCGACCAAAGCTACATTCTCAACAACACCATATCGGCCACGCGCCGCGCCAATCTGCAAAACGTGGAGCTTCCGGCAGTGTACGCCTCCAGGCCGAACATTAAGCGCAACTACCTGGGTCCCGACTTCAAAGCCGTGCTCTACAGCGAGGCCGAGAAATTCTGGCAGCTGGAGAGCGGCGCAGGGCTTTTCAGCCTGGCCGAGCTCGCCGCCATGCGTGGCGACGACGACAAGCCCGCTCCGCTGCCCGAGACCGGCGACCTGGAAATCGACGAAAACCGCCGCAAGGTGCAGAACTCCATTCGCCTTGATGTCAAGACCGTGAATGTGGAAATTCCCAAGGACGTGCATTTCCAGAACGAAGAGCAGGTGCTCGACGTGGAGCAGGCGAAATTTGCCCGCACGGCCAATGAGATCGACCGTGTGTTCCGCAACTATATAAACACAAAGGGAAGCCAGTTTGAATCCCGCCAGGGCGACCGCACCGACCGCATTGCCGGCTATCTTCTCAGTGTGCTCGAAGATTACTTCAACATCTACGATACCGACGCGAAGAAAGTGGTGCTTTATCACGACAACAAGCCCAAGTTTGACCGTCTTCTCGACCTTGCGCTCGACCGCTACATGCAGGAGCGTGCCGCAGCCAAGCCCGCCGCCGGGCGCATCCTCACGGAATATAAGTGGGAAGTGCCCGAAGAGCGCCTCTACGACGGCGACACCCACCACATAGACCCGGAGGTGAAAAACCACGCACTAAATCCCTTTGTCGAGCTCAATGAGGCTTCAAGCCCCGAAGTGAGATTTGTAGCCTTCCTCGAAAAGCACAGCGACAGGATAGACTGGTGGTACAAGAACGGCGACAAGGGCCGGATGCACTATGCCATTTCTCTGGCCGAGGCCGATGGCGAAAGCGACTCGCTTTTCTATCCCGACTTCGTTATCCGCATGAAATCGGGCCGCATCTACATCTTCGACACCAAGAGCAAGAACAGCGACCTGCTTGCGCCCGCCAAGCACAACGCACTCCGCGCCTACATGCAGCAGCAGAACGCCAAAGGCCAGGACCTGCATGGCGGTATCATAATCGAGACCACTCCGGACTGCTGGCTGTATTGCCGTCTTGACATCAGCAACACCCACGACCTCAGAGACTGGGACATGTTTGACCCTAACAACGCCTGAACATGAGCAAAGGTATAGACCAGAAATTCGTGCATTACGGCATCCGCCGCGATGATCTCTCCATGATTGAAAACATCTGCGATGCCGAGGGTATTGACTTTGATTGGCTCAGCGAGGAAATTCTCAAGGCCTATCACGCCCGCAAGGTCGACGTGATAGAGATTGACGATGCCTCCACGGAAGAAATCATCTGCGCCGCAATTCAGAAGATTAAACAATAATATGTCCTCGCCATGCTCATTCAAAGAATAAAAGTCAGCAACTACAAGACGTATCTCGACCTTGACCTCGACCTGACTGTGGACGAGGAACGCCCCATTATCCTTATCGGAGGCTCCAACGGTGGCGGCAAGACCACCCTGTTTGAAGCCATCAGCGGCGCGCTCTATGGCCTGAAAATCGAAAACCGCGAGCACTTCATGGAGTTGCTGAATCAGGGCGCAGTGGGGAAAGTGAAGCCCGAAATAGTTCTTGAAATCAAGTTTGCCGGCAAGGTGCTGGGTCAGGAGCAGATATATAAACTGCGACGCACCTACGTGCTCAATCCAGCCGGAAAACCGCTCGAGAGCGTAAACCTCAATATGAACGGCAACGTCTTTGTCTACGGCTCGATGACCCCGCCGAAAGACCGCATCCGCGCCGAGCAGGAGGTGAACAAAATCATCAAGGCAAATCTCCCGCAGGAGTTGAGCCAGTATTTCCTGTTCGACGCTATGCAGTCGAGCGAGCTCCTAAAAAAGAACGTGTTCGCACAGACCATCCGCGACAACTTCGAAAATGTGCTGGGCTTCAAAAAGTATCTGCAACTCAAGCGCGCCGCGGAGAAATTACAGCAGGAATGGGCGCAGCTGCGCCTGCAAGCCGAGCAGGAAGCAGCCGAATACAACGAACTCGTGGGCGAAAAGGAGAGACTCGTGGCCAATCTAAACACCTGCATCGCCGAGCAAGATTCTCTATATAAGCATCTTACTTCTATGGAGAGCGAATATCATAAAGCGAAGGAAGGCGCGCAGCAGAGCGCGGCCCTCAATAAACGCATCGCCGACATCGGGGCCAAGATTGACGACATAGTGCACCGGGCAGCCGCTTATGCCGAAGACATAAAAGGCTTTATGGAAAACATCGAAATCAATGTTTTCCTCCCCAAAATGGCGGCGAATCTTTCGGTTGAAATCAACAATATTCTCCGTATCAAGCAGGAACTTCAGCAATCGAGTACAGGCGCATATCCGCTCGAAACCCTTCGCGACCTCACGGCAAAGATAATCGACTATCTCAAAGAGTTGTCGCT
>CAYUUN010000114.1:0-3307 GCA_964447895.1 uncultured Bacteroides sp.
TCTAACAAAGGTAAAACTTAGTCTTCCGACCGCTAGAACTCGTAGAGGTTCAACTCCCGACAACAAAGGCGCCCCGCTATGCGGAGCTTTCCCGCGGGGGGAGAATTGCCTGCAACCACAAGCTGCGCACGGCTACGCCGCGCTTGCATGTGGCTACTTTCGTGTTGCGGCTCTGCCGCAGGACTGCGCGCACGGCTCTGCCGCGCTTGCCAAAATAGATGCACTCTCCGGTGCGTTTTTTATGGATAGAGGCTTTGAAAAATGTCCTTACTGCCTGTTTTTCAGTTGCTTTAAATTATATCTACGGCTTTGCGCGAGTTTCCCCAAAAAAAATAATTTTTTGTTTCTTTTGTCAATTCTGTCCTTTTGTATCTTGCCTCCTACACTCGGGTGTAGGTGAGGAAGGAGTAGGAGAGGGAGGTGGCGGGGTCGCGGGCCGGCGGGGTGGCGGCGATGTGCCACAGCGCGGGGTCGATGGCGGGGAAGCGGGTGTCGGCGGCAGGGTCGGCGGCGTCGATGCGCGTGATTTCCAGGCGCGTGGCCAGGGGCATGGCGGCGGCGTAGACGGCGGCGCCGCCTATGATGAACACTTCCTGCTCGCCGCGGCACATGGCCAGGGCTTCGGCCAGGCCTGGGGCGGTCTCGGCGCCCTCGGGGCTGTAGGCCGCGTTGCGCGACAGCACTATGTGGCGGCGCCCCGGCAGCAGGCCGGGCAGCGACTCGAAGGTGCGCCGGCCCATGATGATGGTGTGGCCCGTGGTGAGGCGCCGGAAGCGCTGCATGTCGGGCCGCAGGCGATAGAGCAGCTGCCCGTCGCGGCCTATGCCGCCGTCGGCGGCCACGGCGGCTATAATGGTGACTTGCGGGGTCATACGCTCACTTTTGCTGCAATGTGGGGGTGGGGGTCGTAGCCCTCGATGGCGATGTCGGGATAGTCGAAGGCGAACATGTCTTTCACCTCGGGGTTGAGCACCAGGCGGGGCAGGGGGCGCGGCTCGCGCTGCAGCTGGGTGGCCACCTGCTCGAGGTGGTCGAGATAGATGTGGGTGTCGCCCAGGGTGTGCACGAATTCGCCGGGGCGCAGGCCCGTGACCTGCGCCACCATGTGGAGCAGCAGGGCGTAGGAGGCGATGTTGAAGGGCACGCCCAGGAAGGTGTCGGCGCTGCGCTGGTAGAGCTGCATGCTCAGGCGGTCGCCGTCGACGTAGAACTGGTAGAGGATGTGGCAGGGCGGCAGGTTCATGCGCGAGAGGTCGGCCACGTTCCAGGCGCTCACGATGTTGCGGCGGCTGTCGGGGTTGTGGCGTATGGTGTCGATGGCTCGGGAGAGCTGGTCGATGTGGCCGCCGTCGTAGTCGGGCCACGAGCGCCACTGATAGCCGTAGATGTGGCCCAGGTCGCCGGTGGCGGGGTCGGCCCACTCGTTCCAGATGCGCACGCCGTGGTCCTGGAGGTAGCGCACGTTGGTGTCGCCGCGCAGAAACCACAGCAGTTCGTAGACTATCGACTTGAGGTGCAGCTTCTTGGTGGTGAGCAGCGGAAAGCCGTCGTCGAGGTTGAAGCGCAGCTGGCGGCCGAACACGCTGCGCGTGCCCGTGCCGGTGCGGTCGGTGCGGTCGTGGCCGTTGGCCATTATGTCTTGCAGGAGGTCGAGATACTGTTTCATGATGCTGATGGTAGTTTATTCCATGCCCTCCACCACGAGAGCCTTGAAGGGTTGCGACGGGCATGCCTTGACGCACATGCCGCAGCCGGTGCAGGCGTCCATGCGGGCCATGGGGCCCACGCGGCCGTCGGAGAATCGTGTCATTTCTATGGCTCGCGTGGGGCACACGCGGGCGCAGCGGCCGCAATGGTGCTCGCGGCCGTAGCTGATGCAGTTCTGGAGCCTCACGCGCACGCGCCCCACCACGAAGCGGCGCTTCTCGGCCAGCGTAAGGGGCACCAGGGCGCCCGAGGGGCACACGCGGGTGCAGGCGTTGCAGTCGGTGAGGCAGGCCACCGTGCCGAAATCCATCACCGGCTGCATGGCGTGCTGCAGGCCCAGGTGGCGCATCGAGGGCTGTATCACGCCCGTGGGGCAGGCCGCCACGCAGGCCCCGCATGCCGTGCAGCGGCGCAGGAAGCTGTGGCGCGAGTGCACGCCCGGCGGCAGCGGATAGTTCAGGGGCACCATGGGCTGCGGGTCCCAGGCGCGCTGCGGCGCCGATGCCCGTGAGGTGGCGGCCGCAGCCGCTGCCACCACCCCCAGGGCCAGGAACTTGCGGCGGTCCAGGCGCATGGGCGTGCCCTGCGGGGCATCCATGGCCGTGGTGGCTCCGGCGGTCTTGGCAGGCTGCATCAGCGGGTCGACGATGCGGTGGCGCGTGCGGCGGTAGGTGATGGCGCCCGTGGGGCAGGCGTCCATGCAGTCGAAGCACACCACGCAGCGCGAGGCGTCGACGCTCATGTCGGCCGGATTGATGCAGCGGCCCTTGCAGGCGTCGACGCAGCGCAGGCAGCCCGTGCACAGCGGGCGGTTCACCTCCGTGTGGTACAGCGCCACGCGGCTGAGCAGCCCCAGCGCGCCCCCCACGGGGCACACCGTGTTGCACAGCGTGCGGCCCCGGCGCCACGCCACAGCCGCAATCACGGCCAGAGTGGCCGCGGCCACCAGCCCCGAGAGCATCCCCACGCCGGCAGCGCGGCCCGCCGGCAGGGCCACCAGCGAGCGCAGCGCCGCCACCATGCGCGCATAGGCGCTGTAAGGGTCGAGCAGCGCAGGCACCAGGCTGAAACCCACGGCCATGCACACGGCCGTGACAAACACCACCAGGTAGCGGCTGTTCAGGCCCGGCGAGGCATAGCGGTAGGGCCGCCGGCGGCGCTCCACGGCCATGCGCAGGCGCGCCACCGCGTCCATCAGGCTGCCCGCCGGGCATGCCGTAGAGCAGTAGATGCGGCCCAGCAGCAGCGTCGCCGCCACCCACAGCAGCAGCCACAGGGCGCTGGCGGCCATCACAGCCGGCAGCAGCTGCATGCGCGTGAGCCAGCAGCGCGCCCCCAGGGCCACACAGGCCGTGAGAGCCACCCACACCCCCGTGGCCACAGCCACGCGAGCCAGCCTTATGCCATGATATTTCTTCATCGTAGCGCAAAGATAGCTCTTTTTTGAGAAAATCTCATCAACTGTATAGCGAAAACTCGCGCAAAGCCCCCGAGAATATATAAAGCCCTGAAAATCATGGAGTGACGCTTTTCAAGCGTCCAACTCCCGGATGATGCCTCAAGATACAAAAGAACAGAAAGGCCAAAAGAAACAAAAAAA
>CAYUUN010000115.1:0-3157 GCA_964447895.1 uncultured Bacteroides sp.
CGCCTCTGCCCCATCGAGACTCCTGAAGGCCCGAACATCGGTCTTATCAGCTCGCTGTGCGTCTATGCCAAGATCAACGACCTGGGCTTCATCGAGACGCCCTACCGCAAGGTGGAGGACGCCAAGGTGAACCTCAACAACGACGAAGTGGTATATCTCACCGCCGAAATCGAAGAAGGCAAGATCATAGCCCAGGGCAACGCTCCGCTCAACCCGGACGGCACCTTCATCCGCGAGCGTGTGAAGGCCCGCCTCGACGCCGACTTCCCCGTGGTTGCCCCCGGCCAGGTAGAGCTCATGGACGTGTCGCCCACGCAGATTGCATCTATCGCCGCATCTCTCATCCCCTTCCTGGAGCACGACGACGCAAACCGCGCGCTCATGGGATCGAACATGATGCGCCAGGCCGTGCCTCTGATGCGCAGCGAGGCCCCCATCGTGGGCACCGGCATCGAAGGCCAGCTCATCCGCGACAGCCGCACCCAGATTACTGCCGAGGGTGCCGGCGTGATTGAATATGTGGACGCACGCGTGATACGCATCCGCTACGACCGCACCGAGGACGAGGAGTTCGTGGCCTTCACCGACGCCGTGAAGGAATACCACATCCCAAAGTTCCGCAAGACCAACCAGAGCACCACTATCGACCTGCGCCCCATCTGCAATGCTGGCCAGCGCGTCGAGAAGGGCGACATCCTCACCGAGGGCTATGCCACCGAGCGCGGCGAGCTGGCCCTGGGACGCAACCTCAAGGTGGCTTTCATGCCCTGGAAGGGTTACAACTATGAGGACGCTATCGTGCTGAACGAGCGCATGGTGCGCGACGATATCCTCACCAGCGTGCACGTCGACGAATATGCCCTGGAGGTGCGCGAGACCAAGCGCGGCATGGAAGAGCTCACGAGCGACATCCCCAACGTCAGCGAAGACGCCACCAAGGACCTCGACGAGCGCGGCATCATCCGCGTGGGTGCACGCGTGGTGCCCGGCGACATCATGATAGGCAAGATTACCCCGAAGGGCGAGAGCGATCCCACCCCCGAGGAGAAACTGCTGCGCGCCATCTTCGGCGACAAGGCCGGCGACGTGAAGGACGCATCGCTCAAGGCTTCGCCCTCGCTCAAGGGCGTGGTCATCGGCACGAACCTCTTCAGCCGCGCCGCCAAGAAAAAGAAGAGCAAGAGCGCCAACGCCCAGCTGCCCATCCTCGACGAAGAATACGAGGAGAAGCAGAACGAGCTGCGCGAGGTGCTCGTGGGCAAGCTCATCACCCTCACCACCGGCAAGGTGTCGCAGGGTGTAAAGGACTTCCTGGGCAGCGAGCTCATCCCGAAGGGCGCCAAGTTCACGGCCGCCATTCTCAAGGACCTCAACTACGACACCATCAACCTGAGCAAGTGGACCAACGACCAGCATAAGAACGACCTCATCCGCCAGACCATCGTCAACTATCTACGCCGCAGCAAGGAAATCGACGCCGAGCTCCGCCGCAAGAAGTTCGATATCAGCATCGGCGATGAGCTGCCCTCCGGCATCATGCAGATAGCCAAGGTGTACATCGCCAAGAAGCGCAAGATAGGCGTGGGCGACAAGATGGCCGGCCGCCACGGCAACAAGGGTATCGTGTCGCGCATCGTGCGACAGGAAGACATGCCCTTCCTGGCCGACGGCACTCCGGTCGACATCTGCCTGAACCCCCTGGGCGTGCCCTCGCGAATGAACCTGGGACAGATTTTCGAGACCGTGCTCGGATGGGCCGGCCGCGAGCTGGGCGAGAAATTCGCCACCCCCATCTTCGACGGCGCCACGCTCGACGACCTGAACGAGTGGACCGACAAGGCAGGCCTGCCCCGCTACGGCAAGACCTACCTCTACGACGGCGGCACCGGCGAGCGCTTCGACCAGCCTGCCACCGTGGGTGTCATCTACATGCTCAAGCTCGGCCACATGGTCGAAGACAAGATGCACGCACGCAGCATCGGTCCGTACTCGCTCATCACCCAGCAGCCTCTCGGCGGTAAAGCCCAGTTCGGCGGCCAGCGCTTCGGTGAGATGGAAGTGTGGGCGCTGGAAGCATTCGGCGCAGCCCACATCCTTCAGGAAATCCTCACCATCAAGAGCGACGACGTGAACGGACGCAGCAAGGCCTACGAGGCTATAGTCAAAGGCGAGCCCATGCCCACCCCCGGCATCCCCGAATCGCTCAACGTGCTGCTGCACGAGCTCCGCGGCCTGGGTCTGAGCATCAGCCTTGAAAACTAATCGACAACACCGTAAAGCATACACTCTCTATGGCTTTCAAGAAAGAAAATAAATCCAAAAACACCTTCTCTAAGATCTCCATCGGGCTCGCTTCGCCCGAGGAGATTCTGGCGCGGTCGTCCGGCGAGGTGCTCAAGCCCGAGACCATCAACTACCGCACCTACAAGCCCGAGCGCGACGGCCTCTTCTGCGAGCGCATCTTCGGCCCGGTGAAGGACTACGAGTGCCATTGCGGCAAATACAAGCGCATTCGCTACAAAGGCATCGTGTGCAACCAGTGCGGTGTAGAAGTCACTGAAAAGAAAGTGCGTCGCGAGCGCATGGGCCACATCAAGCTGGTCGTGCCCGTGGCACACATCTGGTATTTCCGCTCTCTCCCCAATAAGATCGGCTATCTGCTGGGCCTCCCCTCCAAGAAGCTCGACATGGTCATCTACTACGAGCGCTACGTCGTGATCAACCCCGGCGCCGCCGAGGCCGAGGGCGTGCAGAAGCTCGACCTCCTCACCGAGGAAGAATACTTCGACATCCTCGACAAGCTCCCCGGCAACAGCCAGCTCGAGGACGGCGACCCCAATAAGTTCGTGGCCAAGATGGGTGCCGAGGCTCTCTACGAGCTGCTGCAGACCATCGACCTCGACAGCCTCAGCTACCAGCTGCGCCACCAGGCCGACAGCGACGGCAGCCAGCAGCGCAAGACCGAGGCCCTGAAGCGCCTCCAGGTGGTGGAATCGTTCCGCGCATCCCGCGGCCGCAACAAGCCCGAGTGGATGATTCTGCAGGTTGTGCCCGTGATTCCCCCGGAAATCCGTCCTCTCGTGCCCCTCGACGGCGGCCGTTTCGCCACCAGCGACCTCAACGACCTCTACCGTCGCGTGATCATCCGCAACAACCG
>CAYUUN010000116.1:0-3150 GCA_964447895.1 uncultured Bacteroides sp.
TTGAGCAGATTTGTTCGTGTGATGAGGGAGTGTACTTGACGTACACGACCGAAGAACACGGACGAATATGCCAATGGATGGCCGAGGCGATTCATTTGTGCGCTGAACAATGAGAGCCAGCGCTTTTGTCTTGAGTTAAAGAATGAAAAGTGCCTTACGTATAACTAACCTGTTGATGAAGTGAGTATTACCCTTGTTTTGCATCTCTTGGGCGCTTTTGAAGCCGTCGCTCGGTCACAATGCGGCGGCATTGCTCCCTCGCGCCGTCTCCAAAATCACTCCAAGATATGCAACCTCAGCGTTAACATATTTTATGGGACAGGCTCTTTGAAAAACAGCCCATTCAGTATAAAAAATTGTGCAATGCAACATTTGTGCTACTGAAAGAACAAATTTTAATAGGCCCGGTGGCTTTTATATCGTAGATTTGCGGTAGAAAACCAAAACCGAAACCAATACCATAAAATTATATGCATTTCAAAACCCCAATCGCGATGGCAATGATGGCGATAGCCCTCCAGGGCATGGCCGGCAATGCCGATGGCGGCGTCAGAGTCGAGCACCTGGGCACCAACAACACGCTGGTGCGCGTGCAGGGCGACGCCCGATACCTCATGCTTCCCGTGCAGGAAGCCTACGACGACGCCACCGTCAACGTGGTGGTCGACGGAAAACTCGAGCGCACCATCTACGTACGCCTGGCCAAGTCGAAGGTCGACTACTCCGTGCCCTTCGACCTCGAGCCCTACAAGGGCCACGACGTAGTGCTCAATATCATAACCTCGCAAGACCGCTCCACCGTGCGCGAGGCCAAGGACGACGCATGCTGGAACAACTTCCAGCTCGCCGACGTCGTCGACGTGGCAAACCGCGAGAAGTATCGCCCGGCCTACCACCACACCCCCGTCTACGGCTGGATGAACGACCCGAACGGCATGTTCTACAAAGACGGCACCTGGCATCTCTACTATCAGTGGAACCCCTACGGCTCCAAGTGGCAGAACATGACCTGGGGCCACTCCACGTCGACCGACCTGGTGAACTGGCAGCCGCAGCCCACGGCCATCGAGCCTAACGGCCTGGGCGCCGTGTTCAGCGGCAGCTCGGCCATCGACACCGCCGGCAGCGCCGGCTTCGGCAAGGATGCTGTGGTGGCCATGTACACCTCGGCCGGCGCCAGCCAGATACAGAGCCTGGCCTACAGCCACGACAACGGCGAGACCTTCACAATCTACCCCGGCAACCCCGTGATCACGCTCGAGAGCGAGGCCCGCGACCCCAACATGTTCTGGGACGAGGCATCGCAGCAGTGGACCCTCATCCTGGCCCACGCCCTCGACCGCGAGATGCTCATCTTCACGTCGCCCGACATGAAGGAGTGGACGCTGCAGAGCAGCTTCGGCAAGGGACTGGGCGCACAGGACGGCGTGTGGGAATGCCCCGACCTCTTTGAACTGCCTGTCGACGGCACCGACGCACGCAAGTGGGTGCTCATCTGCAACATCAATCCCGGCGGCCCCTTCGGCGGCAGCGGCATCCAGTATTTCATCGGCGACTTCGACGGCAAGACATTCACGCCCGACACCGATGCCGACGGCAACGTGCTCACGAAATGGCTCGACTACGGCAAGGACAACTACGCCCTCGTGAGCTGGAGCGACGCGCCCGACGATCGCCGCACGGCCATTGGCTGGATGAGCAACTGGCAGTATGCCGCCGAGGTGCCCACCAAGCAGTTCCGCTCGGCCAACACGCTGCCACGCGAGATCAGCCTCTTCACCGGCGCCGACGGGCAGATATACGCCGCCTCGGCTCCCTCGCCCGAGCTTGAGACCCTGCGCGGCCAGCTCGCCACGTCCGTGAAGTCGGCCACGGCAGGCCGCCGCGGCAAGACATTCGCTCTGCCCGCCGGCAACGACGGTATCTGCGAAGTGCTGATGACCGTCGACGCCGCCGATGCCGATTCCGTGACCATCACCTTCGCCAACGAAGCCGGCGAGCGCTCCGTGCTGGCATTCTCCCCCGCGGCCGAGACGCTCAGCTTCGACCGCCGCCACAGCGGCGTGGTCGACTTCAGCGAGGATTTCCCCGCCGTGACCGTCACCCCCACTTTCGGCAACGGCGCTCCCCTGCAGCTGCGCATCTTCATCGACCGCTCGAGCATGGAAGTGTTTGCCAACGAAGGCAAGGGCGTGATGACAAACCTCGTGTTCCCCACCAGGCCCTACAGCACCATGACCGTGGCCACCACAAAGGGCTCGGCCAAAATCAAGAATCTGAAAATTTACTCACTCAACACTGAAAAATAATAGAAATGGACGCCAACTATAACCTCGTCAACGACAAGAAGGGGCAGCTCATGCAGATGATTCCCGTGATGCTCTGCTTCTTCGCGATGGGTTTCGTGGACCTTGTGGGCACGGCTTCAAACTACGTGCAGAAAGACCTCGGCCTCACCGACTCCCAGGCCAATCTCTTCCCCTCACTCGTGTTCTTCTGGTTCCTTATTTTCTCCGTGCCCACGGGCATGCTCATGAACAAGATAGGCCGCAAGAAGACGGTGATGATAAGCCTTATCGTCACGGCCGTGTCGCTCATCATTCCCGTGACCGGCGACAGCTACACCATCATGCTCATCGCATTCTCCCTGCTGGGCATAGGCAACGCCATCATGCAGACCTCGCTCAACCCCCTGGTGACCAATCTCATCAGCGGCGATAAGCTGGCCTCGACCCTCACCTTCGGCCAGTTTGTGAAGGCCATCGCGTCCTTCCTCGCCCCCATCCTGGCAGCCTGGGGCGCCACCACCTACTTCCCCACCTTCGGGCTGGGCTGGAGGGCTCTGTTCGCCATCTACGCCGTGTTCAGCCTCTTCTCCATCACCATGCTGGGCGCCACCCCCATCCAGGAGGAGCGCCCGGACAAGGCATCGGGCGTGGGCGAGTGCCTGCGACTGCTGGGCCGCCCCTTCATCCTGCTGTGCTTCCTGGGCATCATGTGCCACGTGGGCATCGACGTGGGCACCAACACCACCGCTCCTAAAATCATCATGGAGCGCCTGGCCCTTCCCCTCGAGGAGGCCGGCTACGCCACCAGCATCTACTTCATCTTCCGCACCGCCGGCTGCTTCCTGGGCGCCTTCCTGCTGCG
>CAYUUN010000117.1:0-3132 GCA_964447895.1 uncultured Bacteroides sp.
CCGGGAGCCAGGAAAATATAGGAGTTGCGTGCGCCTGCGGTGATAACTGCGGTGAGGGCTGCGATGAGAACGATGAGCTTTTTCATAATGTGAGGTTTTTGAGAGTTGTGGTTTGAGAATTGTGAGTTGTGTCGTTGTTGTCGTTGATTGACACTGCAAATTTACAATGCTGTTACAAATCTATCGCAAATATTTTGAAAATAATTTTTATTTATAAGACTTATAAATCTTATAAGACTTATAAGTACTTATAAATTAGTTGTTTAACACTGGGATTTTTCGGCAGAAATTATGTTACAAAAATAATACAAAAGAGGAGTGGCAATTTCTTGCCGCTCCTCTCCACGTTTCAACTATTTATTTATGAGAGCCTAAATACCCAGTATCACTACTCGGCACGTAGGGGGGAACCACTGCCGCCGCAGGGCGGCAGCTATGTATTCTCATCACTTTGACTATATAACGCCACGGCGCTGTCAAAGGCTCAGATTCTATATATAATATATGTTAACCCCGGTTGAAGCGAGGTTGTCCAATAGATAAAACAGCTGCCGGACAAAAAAAGTTGCAGAAAAATTTGGAGAATTGAAAAAGGTGTCATACCTTTGCAGTGTCATACCACACTATAACACTATACAACCAATCACAATCATGCTCACCGCAGCCATCACACTCACCGCCATCGCATCATCGGGGTTCCTCGCAGCCTTGCTGAGCGTGCTGCTGCTGATTATATGCCTTCTCTGACTATGCTCGACATCAAGAACCTGTCTTTCCGCTATCCCGGCCGCAACCGCGACACGATAGAAAACCTGTCGCTGGACATTCCCGCCGGGGCTGTATATGGCCTTCTGGGCCGCAACGGTGTGGGCAAGAGCACCCTGCTCTACCTCATTGCCGGCCTGCTCACACCCGACCACGGCAACGTGTTCCTCGACGGCACCGACACGCGCCGGCGCCTCCCCGAAACTCTACAATCTATCATGATGGTGCCCGAGGAACTCACGTTGCCCCCCATCACCCTGAAGAAATTCGTGGCCATAAACGCGCCGCTCTATCCGCGTTTCTCCTACGACGACCTTCAGCGCCACCTCTCCACCTTCGAGATCGACCCCGAGATGCCCTATAAGCTCACGAGCCTCTCGATGGGCCAGCGCAAGAAGGTGTTCATGAGCTTCGCCCTGGCGTGCAACACGCCGCTGGTGATGATGGACGAGCCCACCAACGGCCTCGACATCCCCGGCAAGATGGCCTTCCGCCGCTTCGTGGCGGCCAACATGACCGACGAGCGCACCATCATCATCTCCACCCACCAGGTGCGCGACGTGGAGACCCTCCTGGACCACGTGCTGATAATCTCGCCGGAGCGGGTGTTGCTGAATGCCTCGACGGCCCGGATAGCCTCGCGCCTGGCATTTGTGCACACCACCGACTCCGCCGTGGCCTCGCGCGCGCTCTACGCCCAGCCGGCCGTGGGCGGCATCTCGGCCGTGCTGCCCAACGACGGCAGCTACGACACCGAGATCAACCTCGAGAGCCTTTTCGAGCTCACCACCCAGCAACCCGAAACCATCCACCGCTTATTCTCCGAACAATGAACACCTCTGCCCTATTCAACCCCTCGCGTTTCGCAGCCGTGCTGCGCCGCGACCTCACGATGCAGCGCAACGGCTGGCTCGTGCGCCTGGCCGCCATGCTGGCCGTGATGATACTCTCCGAGCTGTTTGTGGCATGGGTGGCCCACAACGTGGGCGTAGAAATGGACTACCCCGGGGGCGTCACGATAGTCGAGAAGGTGGCCCTGAGCTTCCTGTGCTGGTTCTACGTGTCGCTGTTCACCACCCTGGGCGCCTCCATGTTCCTCACCGGCTGGGCCACGCCCGGCGAGCGCCTCAACGAGATAATGTCGCCGGCCTCGACGCTGGAGAAGTACGCCTCGCGCTTCGTGATAAGCATCGTGGGCGTGACCGTCGCCACGCTGCTGTGCTGGAACCTGAGCGACTGCATTCGCCAGCTGTTCATGTCGGGAGTGGCCGGTTTTGATGAGTGCGGCCACGTGAGCTTCATCGAGTCGTGCAGCTTCATCACCAGCAAGCTGGGACGCGTCACCGTGATCAGCTTCCTCTCCGGCCAGGCCATCTACATGCTGGGCAGCACGGTGTTTCCGCGCCACCCCTTCATCAAGACCATGGGCGCCGCCCTGGTGGTGGAAATGATCTTCGGCTTCGTGGTGGGCTTCACCGCCGGCTTCTTCGCCAAAGCCCCCTGGGCCGGTCAAGGCCACGTCTCCATCGAGGCCCTGCTGCCCTGGCTCTATGGCGCGGCCATCGTAATATCCATATTGTTCTGCTACATCACCGGCTACTACCGCATGAAGGAGCAGGAAATTATCGACCGCATGTGATGGAATTCAACGACTCGAACAAAGCCATATACCTGCAGATAGCCGACGCTATCGCCGACGACGTGGTGATGCAGCGCCTGCGGCCCGACGAGCGCATCCCCTCCGTGCGCGAATACGCCGCGCGGGTGATGGTGAACGTCAACACCGTGATGCGGTCCTACGACCACCTCTCCGCCCTGGGCGTGATCTACAACAAGCGAGGCCTGGGCTTCTTCGTGGCGCCCGACGGCGCCGAGCGCGTGAAGGCACAGCGCCGCAAGCGCTTCATCGACGAGGGCGGCATCGACCGCATATTCAAGCAACTGCAGCTGCTCGACATCACCCCTGACGAGCTGGCCCACATGTACACCAAATACCTGAACGAACAATGAAACGCACCACCAAAGCCATATTGATATTCATAGCCGTCTCCATCGTGCTGGCCATAGCCGCCACCATCTTCGGCATCTACAACTTCAACCCCACCGAAGACCTCGAAGCCCTCGGCGCCAACGCCACCCTGACCGTGGAGCGCTAACCTACCCCGTGCGGGCCGCACGGGGTTAACTAGCGGGCCGGAGGCCATCAAACATTTGTTCTATAGTAGGCGCAAAGATATATTTATTAATCTGAATGCCAGATAATAAGCCGCGTCTGAGACGCGATACCTTTTAGCCTCGAGCAAATCGCGAAGCCCCCCGCGTAGCGAAAACTCCGCGTAGCGGGGTGCCAAAGTTAGCCTATGGCAA
>CAYUUN010000118.1:0-3122 GCA_964447895.1 uncultured Bacteroides sp.
CTGATGTGGATGAGGCCGTCTACGCCCTCCTCGATTTCAACGAACACGCCGAAGTTCGTGAAGTTGCGCACCTTGGCCGTGTGGCGGCTGCCGATGGGGTAGCGCACCTCGATGTCTTCCCAGGGATCCTTCTTGAGCTGCTTGATACCCAGGCTCATCTTGCGGTCTTCGCGGTCGAGGGTGAGGATCACGGCCTCCACCTCGTCGCCCACCTTCATGAAGTCCTGAGCGGCGCGCAGGTGCTGGCTCCAGCTCATTTCGCTCACGTGGATGAGACCTTCCACGCCGGGGGCGATTTCAACGAATGCGCCGTAGTCGGGCAGAACGACTACGCGGCCTTTCACATGGTCGCCCACCTTCAGGTCGGGGTCCAGAGCATCCCAGGGATGCGGCTGCAGCTGCTTCAGGCCCAGGGCTATGCGCTTCTTCTCGTCGTCGAAGTCGAGGATAACCACGTTCAGCTTCTGGTCCAGCTCCACAACCTCGCTGGGGTGGCTCACGCGGCCCCAGCTCAGGTCGGTGATGTGGATGAGACCGTCCACGCCGCCCAGGTCGATGAACACACCGTAGGAGGTGATGTTCTTCACGGTGCCTTCCAGCACCTGGCCCTTTTCGAGCTTGCTGATGATCTCGCGCTTCTGAGCCTCGAGCTCGGCCTCGATGAGGGCCTTGTGGCTCACAACCACGTTCTTGAACTCTTCGTTGATCTTCACGACCTTGAATTCCATGGTCTTGCCCACGAACATGTCGTAGTCGCGGATGGGCTTCACGTCGATCTGCGAGCCGGGCAGGAATGCCTCGATACCGAACACATCCACGATCATGCCGCCCTTGGTGCGGCACTTGATGTAGCCCTTGATCACTTCGTCGTTGGCCAGAGCGGCATTGATGCGGTCCCAGCTGCGGGCTGCACGTGCCTTCTTGTGCGAGAGGATAAGCTGGCCCTTCTTGTCCTCCTGGTTTTCGATGAACACCTCTACCACATCGCCCACCTTCAGGTCGGGGTTGTAGCGGAATTCATTCATGGGGATGATACCGTCGCTCTTGTAGCCGATGTTTACCACGGCTTCGCGCTTGTTCAGAGCGATGATAGTGCCTTCAATCACCTCGTTGTCTTTCACGGTGTTGAGGCTTTCGTCGTAGGTGCGGGTGAGCTCTTCGCGAGTCTTTTCACCGGCAGTTTCGCCTTTCTCAAAGGCATCCCAGTCGAAATCTTCGATGGGAGTGTTCTTAAGTTCTGCCATTTAAAGGGTTAATAAATTAGGGTTTAATTAATGGGTGAGACTTTATGTTGGTTCTCAAAATGTCGCGCAAAGATAGGCATAAATTTCTAATTTTCAAAACATAATGCCACTTTTTCGCAAAAAACCCATAAATCTTATAAGTCTTATAAGTCTTATTATCACCCGCGCGTGGCCTTCAGCGAGGTGTAGCGCAGGATGCCCAGCCGCGCCATCGTGTCCGGGTCCAGGTCGATGGCCGCGCTGTACTGCGGAAGCACCAGGCGCGGATAGCGCAGCCGCGGCGAGTGCACGATCGACGCCTCCGTGATGGCGCCTGCGTCGGCCAGCACGTCGGCCATGCGCGCCAGCTCCGGCGTGTCGCACAGCTCGCGGTCCACCTCCAGCGGAATGGCATAGAGAGGCCGCGCGGCCGAGATGTCGAGCCCCGGCAGGTCGCGCGGCACCGCCTGCCCCGCGTGCTCATAATAAAACAGGTCCTTGCCGCGCTCCACCATCGCATAGCGCGCCGGGCCGTAGTCGTAGGCGTAGACATAGCGCAAGTCCATGCCCACGATGCAATTGTCCACATCCACAATCTCCGCCGCCACCGTGTGCAGAAACCTCGAATACGGGCTGTCCGGGTCGTAGACCTGCTGCAGCACGGCGCGAAACTCGGCGTGGCGCGCGTCGCCGGGCGCGAGCCGCTCCCACGCCCGCCAGTCGAGCCACGCCGGAAAGTCCAGCGACTGCCGCCGCAGCTCCACGCGCACGATGTCGCCATGCTCGTCGGGCTCGCCCTCGCATGTGCCCTTGAAGAACTCCCAGCTCTTCATGGCGTTGCTCGAGTCCAGCGTGCAATCAAGATTGCCCTCGGGGGTGATAAGAGTGATAGAATTGTCGTAGCCCTCGTCCGGAGCAAAGCGCACCCGCATCTCATAGGGCAGCACCTTCCACCCCAGGCCGTCGCGCACGTAGCAGAACGCCGCCAGCCGATTCTCCGGAAACACCCAGAAACGCGTGCGCCCCTCGTCCGCATCGTCCACCCACAGCCCGTGCATGTAGATGCCCTGAAGATTCTCCCCCACCTCCCGCAACAGGCTCATGTTCACCAGCGAGCGGCACGCCCGGCTGATGTCCATCATCATCTCCGCCATCCACGCCGGCGTGCACTCGTCCGGCACGTCGTCGGCGGCCAGCCGCTCGTCCAGCATGTTCAGCGTCTCGTCCAGCGCCAGCGGCTTCTCCGTCGAGCCCAGCCGCGGCATGTCGTCCTTCAGCAGCGCCACCAGCTCGCGCATCCGCTCCAGCGCCTGCCGCGTGGCGGCATCGTCCATGTCGTGGGCGCGCGACCGCTCGCTCCACGGCCTCGCCACCCCGAAGGCAAAGAGCACCACCCAGTCGATGCTCGCCGCCGGCTCCCCCTCCGGCCCCTCCGGAAAAAACGCCCGCAGCAGCCGCCGGTCGTCGGGCTTCTCCCGGTAGCGCGCCGCCTCCTCGCCCCGCAGCGGCTGCCCCGCCGTGGCATACAGCCGGTAGAGCATGCGGCAGAAACGCCGCCGCGACGCCATCTGCGCCCGGCCGCCCCAGTCCAGCTCAAGGTAGAGCCTCGACGCCGCCACGTAGCCCTGCACCAGCTCCCGCAGGTCGCCAGTCAGCACCGGGTCCACCGCGCCGTCAAGAATATCATAGTACATGCGCACATCGCGCGCGCTATCCCGCCGCGCCGCCACAGTGGCCGTCGCCACCCCCAGCAGCCGGCGATACTCCTCCGTGCGCCTCAGCAGCCGCGCGCGGCACGCCACAGCCACCACAGTGTATAAATCAAGCTTTTCCATCGCTTGCAAAGGTAGCACAAACCACCCCATAACTCCAAATCCCTCCACCCCCCATCCCCCTCCC
>CAYUUN010000119.1:0-3051 GCA_964447895.1 uncultured Bacteroides sp.
CTTTTGTATCTGCCTGTTATCCGGTGGACGCTTAAAAAGCGTCCCTCCACTGATTTTCAGCTCTTGTAAAAATTCTCTGCGCCTCTGTGCGATTTTTACTCAATAAGCCACAATTAATTGGCCGGGTAGTTGCGGGCGGTGCGGGGAGGGCGTCGGCGGGGGTGAATTGAGGTAAATTATGCTACAATGTTGGTGCAAAATGCTTTCAAACTTTGTAGATTGATAAAAATGCAATAATTTTGCAGCCGAAAATTTGTTGCCAATGGGTATTTCGATTCTTTGGTGCGCCCCTGCTATGTGGGTGGTGGCCATCCTGGAATTTCTGCTTTTCAGCCGAGGCTACAGTCTGCGCGACGTCGTGCGGGCCGCTGCCGTTTATGCCCTCTGTGCAGCCGTGGCCGTGCTGCCCATGGCCGCTGCCGGCCGCGTGCCTGCGCTCTCCACGCTGCTTTTGGCGGGCGCCATAGCCTTTGCCGGCCAGCTGGTCTATCCCCTCATCAACAGCATTACGCGCGGCGCCGAGCCCCATCGCTGCATCTACACGGCCGATGCCGCCTTCGGCATGTGTGTCTTCGGAGTGCTCACGGCGCTGCTGCTCATGGGCGGCGTGTGGGCCTGCCTGGCCGGACCTCTCGAGCTGGTGGTGATAGCCATCGTGGTGGTGCAGGTCACATATTTTGCCCTCTACGGCGCCTGCATGGATGCCTACGGTTTCCGGCTGATGACGCAGACCAATACCAACGAGGTGATAGAATTTATCCGCTACTATCCTCTGTGGGCCAGCGGATTGATAGCCGTGGTGCTGTGTGGCGTGCTCTTCGGGAGCGCCTGCGTGAACCTCGCCGCCGGCCCGATGGTGCCGGCCCGCGCCATGGTGGCGCCCGCGCTCTCAGGGCTGGCCTGCATCGCAGTGGCCTGCGCCGGCGGCTCGCGCTCGCTGGCCGCACGCAGCGCCTTCGTGAGCTTCCTTGTGGCGCGCCGGGCCAATAAGCGGCGCCTCGCCGCCTATGCCTCGCACCGCCCCGACCGCGAGCGTGGCCTCCACGCCCGGCTCTTGGGCGCACAGGCAGGGCGCCCCTCCACAATCCTGCTGGTGATAGGCGAGTCGGCCAACCGCGATTATATGAGCGCTTTCAACCCCGGCATGCAGCGCGACACCACCCCCTGGCTCAAGGCGTGCGCGCAGGCCGAGCCCGAGCGTTGGATGATATTTCCGAATGCCTATTCCTGCGCCATCCACACCTTCCCGGCGCTCGAAAAGGGCCTCACTGAGCTGAACCAGTTCAACAAGCTCGACTTCGACACAGCTCCGAGCATCGTGGACATGGCCCGCGCCGCCGGCAGGCGCATATACTGGTTCAGCAACCAGGGCCACCTGGGCGCGAGCCTCTCGCAGGTGTCGGTGGTGGCCGAGCAAGCCGATGTGGCCCGCTGGACGCAGCAGCATCCCGGCCTGCCGCCCTACGACAGCGAGTTGCTCGCATTCCTCGACACCGTAGACCCCGCCGCCGACAATCTCGTGGTTCTCCACCTCAAGGGCAACCACTTCAGTTTCGAGAACCGCTACCCCGCCTCCGAAGAGACCTGGAAGCCCGCGGGACCTGCCGACAGCATCACCACCTACGAAAACTCGATGCACTACGTGGACGGCATCCTGCACCGCGCCTGGAGCTGCGCCTGCGAGCGCCTTAATCTCGAGGCCATGGTGTATTGCTCGGACCACGCCATTATCCCGGACAAGCACCGCGCCCCCACCTTCATGGGCTTCGGCGACGTGCGCATTCCGCTGGCCGTGTGGACCTCGCCGGCCTATGCCACCGCCCATCCTGCGCGCCACGCCGCCCTTATGGCCAATACCGGCCGATACTGGACCAACGATTTCCTCTACGAGCTCGTGTGCGGTATCCTCGACGTGGAGAGCACCCATTTCAAGCCCTCCAATTCCCTGGCCCACGACAGCTACCGCTACAAGCGCGACGACCTGACGGTGCTCGACGGCACTATACCCATCAGCGACGACACCACCACTACCGACGACCACCAAGAGCCTAAGCCACCCACACATTATGCGTAAACTCCTTCTCATCCTCATCGCTTTCATCGCCGCGGCCGCTCCCGCCGCCATGGCCCAGATAGTAAGCTTCGACGGGCGCCCCATGGATGCCGACAGCGTGCGCTACGACTTCGAGCATCAGCCCTATTTCGGACTGTACAAGGACAACTACTTCATCTTCGGCCCGGCCATTGGCCAGCGCGTCACCCGCGCCAATACGAACGTGAAGTTTCAGATATCCATAGCCCAGCGCCTCACGCGCAGCGTGCTGCCCTTCGGCACCTATCTCTATTTGTTCTACACCCAGAAGGTGTTCTGGAACGTGCTGCAGGAGTCGCTGCCCATGACCGACCTCAATTTCAATCCCGGCATAGGCCTCACCAAGCCCCTCTTCGTCAAGGACAGATACATAGGCAAGCTGTCGCTCATCATCGAGCACGAGAGCAACGGCCGCGACAGCATCCAGTCGCGTTCGTGGAACAAGATCTCGCTGGCCGGCAGCATATTCATCGACAAGCAGCTGATGGTGCACGGAAAGGTGTGGATTCCCATCGTCGACAGCAGCAACAACAGCGACATCCTGCGCTACTCGGGCATCTATCAGGTGGGTATGCAGTTCTTAAGCCCCAACCAGCGTTTCACCGGCTCCGTCACTCTCGTGAAGCGCCAGGGATGGAACCTCAACTACAACACCATTCTGGAGCTGGCCTACCGCTTCAGCCGCCGCGACAACGAGTATTTCTTCGTCCAGTACTACAACGGCTATGGCGAGGGCCTGCTCGACTACAAGCAGTTCCACAGCCAGCTGCGCGTGGGCTTCGTGATCAAGCCCCGCTTCTTCAGCGAGTTCTAAGCGCCCGTCGTTACGTCTTAAGGGCCTCGTGACAGGAGGCCTCGCGCAGAGTACCCGTATAGGGCGTTGCCCTAAATCATAAAGAAAAGGGAACGAGCCGCCCGTCTGATGGCAGGGCCGGAGGCCCTCCCTTTGGTTAACCCCC
>CAYUUN010000120.1:0-3003 GCA_964447895.1 uncultured Bacteroides sp.
AACCGGGTAAGGGAATCATACTCTTATAGTATTTTTAAATGAAAGAGCCGTGAGCCCGATGTAACAATGCCCATATTTTAACACGCCAACCTAGCTCGGCAACTATTCAGCGAATAGGCTAAGAGGTATAGGAAAACTCGCACCGAGGCGCAGATAATCTCATAATTAATTGATAACTGAGTAATAATGAGCAATAGTTACCTCGCTCGGGTTCTATTCATAGCGCATTTTCACCGCTGCAATTGAATCTCGGGCGGCATCGTAATCCACTCCCTTTATGAATCTTTGGTGGCGTCCGGGCCCGGTCTGAAACAGCGAAAGCTCCTGCTGATAAGTGGGAGTGACGACGTCGGCCGCATCCAATATCGTGTGCGGCAAATCGCTATTGTAGATTGCCTTATGTGCATTCTCCTTCAAGGCGTCAATCTTGTCGGGATAGCGCTCCTTGAATTTGTCGCTCACCCACACGAAAACGGGCACTTCATAGAATACGCGTATATTTGCGGCTGTAATCCTCTGGTCGCGGCCCATCTCATCGGCATAGTCATAGACTTGCTCTCCATGGTCGGGGGCATACACCATTATCGCCACTTTGTCGCGGAGCTTGTCGATCACCGACGATAGGACAAAATCGTTATACCTCGTGGCGTTATCGTAATGCGCTACCTGCGCGGCCTGCTTTTCCGTGTACATGCCGTGCGGATAATCTTCGGCCGTGAAGTAGGAGAATTCTTCGGGATAACGTTTGGAGAACAGAACGTGGTGGTCCATCAAATGATAGATCGTGATGTTTCTATTCTTATCCAATGCCGGCTGATAATTGTCAACAAGGTCGCCGTCTAAATCATATTTTTCGGTATTGAATTCGTCTATCGACTTTTCAACGATTCGTTTATCACTGAAAAAATAACTACAGCCGAAATCAAAGCCGGTAGTACCGGTGGTCAGAGACTGGTTGTCGAAATAAGCCACATGAAAACCATTCTTTTTCAGAATCGCAGGCAGGAGCGGAAAGTCTACAAAATCTCCCTCTCCGAGAATATCCCATGTTGAGAGCATGGCCCGGTAGACATCAATGGTAGAGGCCGAGTGGCTGATTACATTGTCGAAGACAAACAGATTTCCATCAGCCGATTCTCTTTCCAAAAGCGGATTTACATTCATCTTATAACCCGACAATGATGATTTGGCTCTTGAAAAAGATTCACCGATCACGTACACGACTGAAATGCTGTCGCTCGAAGCGGGCTCGCACACCGGTATGGCATCGAGAGTTGCCTCCAATCTGTCGAGCCCCTGCATATCAGGATTGAAAAAAGAGTCGACCAATGCATACGGGTATGCAATAAACGTGCTTGCCGTATTCATATCTTCCAACCGCTTATAATATTCGCGGAAATAGCTTACAATACGTATATATACGAAAATCGAAAAAACAGATAATACTATCAGTAAAAGTCCGGGCAATGCCGCCGGGGCTCGCCGGGAAAGCGGATGCTCACGATAGTACTTATCCCATTTCTTTTTGATTATAACAAAGAAACTTATCAGCAACGCCGACACGACTACAGCTTTGGCTATATGCCCGATAGCGCTCTCGATAAATTCAACCGACTCTGAGACATTTGTCTGCATGAACATTATGGCAACCATCGAGCGCAATCTCAGATGCTGGCAAAAAAAGCATCCGAGCTCGACAGTGAAAAACAGATTTGCCACCACGAAGACCGCCCACCACAGCCAGCGACGCAACGATGCCAGCTTGCATAACAGGATGGCCGGCAGCACAGCCTGCGGTAGCACTACCACCAGGTAGGTCTTATATGTATAAGGGCCGTCGAAGTAAGTGGGAATTGTAGAATACACTACCAGCATTACGAACAATGGCAATTGAGCATACACCAAGTCCGTAATATGACGACAAAACTTCCATCCTTTACCAAGCATATCGGATAACGAGGCCATTATTTTGAGGTAGTTACATATTCAACTGCAAAGATAATGATAATGCCGGAGCTGAAGCATTGAAACGGACAAAAAATAACGCCGCGACCGGGTGGTGTGGCGTAGCTTATATGTTTCGATTGTAAATTATTGTCGGTTGAAAGGAGCTCTGTGCTACCTTCGGATGCCCGGAATCAGTCGCGCGAGATGCTGTCGAGACGAACAAGTGCCTCATGATTCATGTCGGCGCTGTAAAGGGCTGCGCTTGCGATGCAGTACCATTTCACTGCTTTCTTAATTGCGTTCATAACTTAAAAATTTAAAGGGTTCAAAAACTGAGCTTGTGATTTTGTGATGCCCTCCGGCATCGTTGCTCTCATAATTACATCTATATAACAAGGGGGCGGCAGCAATGGTTCGACCGAAACGGGATTTTTTGTATCTTTGCGCCATGGAAACACAATTCAACAGCATGCAATCCATCAAGCGCCGCTTTTTCGCGATGCGCAACGGCGTGATAGCCGACACGCTCCGGCGCGCGGGCAGTCCCTTCCGTGTCATCTTCGGGCTGAATCTGCCGCAGATAGCGGAAATAGCCTCGGAGTGGGCGGAAAGCCCTGAGGCCCGCGAGCTGGGGGAGCGCCTGTGGGCCAACGACACATGCCGCGAGAGCATGCTTCTTGCTCCCATGCTGCTTAGATCGGCCGGAGGAGTCGACCTTGAAACGGCTCGCCGGATGATTGCAGAAGCACCCACCGCGGAAGTGGTGGACGTGCTGTGCCATCGCCTGCTCCGGCATGAAGCTTTCGCCGCCGGGCTGGCCGCCCGGCTTGCCGGCGACGACAACCCCGCCCTGCGCTATGCGGGCCTACGGCTGATGTTCAACATCGTGGCAGCCCGCCCCGTAGAGGCCGCCGCCATGGCCTCGGCCGAGCTCGCGCGCAACTGCGCCGCCACGCTGCCCATCGCCACAGCCCTGCTCGACGAGGCGCAGTTTCTGCTCTCAAGCCTTTCTTCCGGTGCATAGGAGCAACAATGTAACAATTACTATTATCAAAC
>CAYUUN010000121.1:0-2993 GCA_964447895.1 uncultured Bacteroides sp.
TTTTAAGGCTTCGGTAGACAAGAAAAAGCAAATGATTTATGAATGAGTTCATAGCTGTTTATCTTTACGATGTCAAGAGGGCAATCGAAGAAGTGGAAAGCTTCTTTGCCGGCTATCCCATGCGGTTTAATGTTTTTGAGAAAGACTATCTGCGCAGAAGTGCCGTTGAGAGAAAGGCAGAAATAATGGGAGAAGCAATAAATAGGATACTCAAAATAGAGCGTGATTTTCCATTGCCAAACGCAAGAGCCATAATTGACACTCGCAATCGCATAATACACGGCTACGATTCTGTTAAACCTGAATTCCTGTGGAGTTTGGTCATACGACACATTCCGAATCTGAAAAACGATGTGGAACAGATAATCTCTGAATATGGAATATCTACGGATAGCGAAGAATCACAAACGCCTAACTAACACCCTCCTGTGCGAGTCATTCCATGATACAAGGCCGGAATGGCGAAGAGTGTGTCGTTAAGGCGGTTTTAGACGGGGAGCCGCCGATTTTAGATTTTTAGAAGGGAGTATCGCTGTATATCAAGCTGTTGCAGCCGTCTGTTTTAGATTTTTATATTTGCCGTTAAGAGAGCTTTAGCTATAATTTTGCGGTATCGAAAACATCAAAACGTACCGCAATATGAACGCAAAAATCTTTACCGTGATGGCCGCGGCCCTCGCTGCGCAGGCCATCGCAATCGCGCAGGAAGTACCCGACACCATGGCCGCGCAAGAGCTCAACGAGATAGTGGTGAAGGCACCCCGCATTATACGCAAGACCGACATGGACGTCTACATCCCCTCGGCAAGCGCCGTGGAGACGTCGCGCAACGGCATGCAGCTGCTCAACAATCTGATGATACCGTCGCTCACGGTTACGGAAGCTTTAGGGAGCATCACGGCTGCCGGGCAGCCGGTGCAGCTGCGCATCAACGGCCGCACGGCGTCGGTCGACCAGGTGAAGGCGCTGCTGCCGGGCACCGTCAAGCGCGTGGAGTGGATGGACAATCCCGGCCTGCGCTACGGCGGCGCGGCATATGTGCTCAACTTCATTGTGGCGAATCCCACCCGGGGCGGCGCGCTGCAGACGGAGGCGCGGCAGGCGCTGAATACGGCCTGGGGCGAATATTCCGCCGACGTGAAGCTCAACTTCGGACCCTTGCAATGGGAAGCCGGTGCCATGTTCAAACTCACCGACGGCGTGAAATCACTCCGCGACTACAAGGAAACATTCACCTATGCCGACGGTAGCACCCTTACGCGCACTGAAACCCCTCTCGACGGCAGCCTCGACAACACTTTCGGCGGCCTGTGGGGCGCCTACAGCTACATCCGGCCGGACACCACCGTGGTATACGTGCAGGCCAGAGTCGACGACACGTTCTCAAACAACAGGCGTGCACATGGCCTGCTGTCGCTGAGCGACGGCAGCGACGACATACTCCTGACCGACAACAACGGCTCAAAAGGCGTGTCGCCCAAACTATCGCTGTATCTCGAGCAGAGGCTCGGCCGCCGCCAGACGCTGGCCGTAGACTTCAACGCGTCGTTCTACAACGGCCGCTCCCACTCCGACTATGTCGAGCAAATCCCGGGAGCGACCGGCCTGCTCAACGATATACACACGATGATAAAAGACCGCAACCGGGCCTACGCCCTCGAGGCCGACTACATAAAGAGCTGGGACCGCTCGCGCCTCACCGCCGGAGCCTCGTACACGGCCAACCGCAACCGCTCGCAATACCTGAACCTCGACGGCGAGGTGTTTCACCAGCGGCAGGACAAAGTATATTTCTTCGCCGAGTACTTTCAACGCATAGGCCCGGTGAACATCACGGCTGGCCTGGGCGCGCAGTACACCGATTTCATGTTCAGGGAAACGGGCCAGGGCAACCGGTCGTGGAACCTGCGGCCGCAGGCCTCCGTGTCCTACTCCATAAACCCGCGCCACAGGCTCAGGCTGAGCTTCCGGTCGTGGCAGTCGGCGCCATCCCTGGCCGAGACAAATATCGCGCCCCAGCAGACCGACGGTTTCCAGTGGCTCGTGGGCAACCCCGATCTGAAGACGTCCACCTCGTATATACTCTCGCTGAACTACAATTTCAGCCTGCCAAGAACAGAAGGCAGCTTCGGCCTGCGCGCCTTCACGAGCCCCGATGCAATCACCCCATATTTATACTGGGACGGACCGAGGCTCGTCACCTCCTACGAAAACAGCCGCGGGCTGCAGAACCTCACGCTCTATCTGTCGCCACAGGTGGAAATTATCCCCGACTGGCTGATGGCGAGCGCCTACGTGCAGTATCGCGCGGAGCGGATGCGCGGCACCGGCTACACGCTCTACAACCACAACTGGAGCGGCAACGTCAACGTGATGCTGGCACATTGGGGCTTTGAGCTCTTGGCGCAATACGAGCGCGCATCCCGCGACCTCTGGGGCGAGAAACTCAGCTGGGGTGAGAATCTGTCCATCATCCAGCTCTCCTACAACCGGGGCGACTGGCAATTCGGCGCCGGCGTGATCATGCCTTTCGGCAGATACGACCAGGGCTCGAAGATGCTCAGCCGCTGGAACACCAACGAACAGCACCAGCGCCTCGACATGAAGATGCCCTATCTGAGCGTTGCCTACAACCTGCAGTGGGGACGCCAGAAACGCGGGACCGGCAAGCTCGTCAACGCCGACGCCGCAGCCGACAAATCCACCGCCGCCGGCCGCTGACACCGCCGGACCGCAAAAATGCTATTCAGGGCTCATGCCGTATTTCCGGTGCATCTGATAAAAAAACAGACAACGATAAAGTCCTGTTGGGACGCTCCATGGAGCGTCCGGCAGCGACCTCGGCTATCTATGGTGCGCAAATCACTGGATATTAAAAAGTTACCTTGTTGCCATGCCGGACGCTCCATGGAGCGTCCCTACAGGATTACGCGTTTGATGTTACATTGTTGCTCCTATGCACCGGAAGAAAGGCTTGTGCCCAATTCAGCGAA
>CAYUUN010000122.1:0-2609 GCA_964447895.1 uncultured Bacteroides sp.
CCATCTATGGCCGGCGTCCGAATTCACCGGCAAACATAGCGTCTTTTGTATCTTTGAGAAAGGGTTATTGCTCGGCGGGGAGGGCGGAGGCGATGGCGTCGCGCGAGGCCTGCATGAGCGGGCGCAGGTCGTGGCCGTCGGTGCCGGCCTCGATGGGGCGGTGGATGGTCAGGACGATGCGGCCGGGACGGGGGAGCCACGCTGTGCGGGGCATCACGTAGTAGGCGCCGTCGATAGTGATGGGCACCACGGGCAACCCGAACTCCACGGCCAGGGTATAGGCTCCGCGTTTGAAGGCGTGCAGGCGACCGTCGGGCGTGCGTGCCCCCTCGGGAAATACCACCACGCTGCGACCCTTCGACAGCTGTTTTTCAGCGGCCTGCATGGTGTGGCGGATGGCCGAGGGCGAGGAGTTGTCGACGAACACCTGGCCCGACACAGCGCAACTGAATCCCACGAAGGGGATGCGGCGCAGGCTCTGCTTCATCATCCAGCGAAAATCGTGGCGCAGATAGCCGTAGATGGAAAAGATGTCGTAGGCGCCCTGGTGGTTGGCCACGAACACGTAGCTGGTGTCTTTGTTGATGTTCTCACGTCCGCGCACCTCCACTCTGACGCCTGCAAGGATGCACCACATGCGGCCCCACAGCGATGCGGGGTGGTAGCCCCACCAGCGGCCGCCGCCCAGGGCGCAGCCCACTACAGTGAGTACCGCACACACGATGGTGAGCACCACCAGCAGAGGCAGCATTATGAAAATCTGATAGATGCGGTAGAGAAACATCATGGCGAGGGCTGTTTACTTGGTTTCGTAGAGCACGATATCGTCGGTGTAGCCGGGCTCGGTGAGCTGCATCAGGGGCAGGTCGGGGTAGCCCACGAGCTTCATGTCGCGTCCGAAAATCATGGTGCGGCCCTCTCCGGGGCTGATTCGGCGCCAGAAGGGCGTGATGCTGTTGTTGGGGTTGCCGGAGCGGGCGAATGTGGCCCAGCAGCGGCTCATGATGCGTGCCAGTCTGCGGGCTTCGTCGCCGCCGGCGCGGGAGAATTCTGCCTTGTCGTAGTTGTTGAACACGAAGGGCAGCTCCGACGAGCGGAAGCTCATGGCCAGGCCGTTGTCGAGCGGCGTAACCCAGTTGAAGAGGTAGACGTAGACCGGAGAGTTGCCGCGGCGCGCCAGCTTGTGGGCCATGTACATCACGATGCTGCGCACGTGGGTGTCCATCGTGAGCAACTCCTGCAGGGAGTGGTCGGGGTAGGCGACCTTGAAAGCCTCCTTGACGGCCTCGGCCTTGTCGCCGAACCTTTCGGCGATAGCTCTATCGAGCTCCTCGCCGGTGTATTTATGGGCTGTGAGCTTCGTGTCCTGATGGGGATTCAGAATGTATTCCTGGGTGTTGCCCTCAGACAATGTCGAGCCTAAGATCACGGGCACATCTTTCGAGAGGTCGACACAGGTGTCGCTGAAGAGCGTGGCCGGCAGGATGTAGTGGTCAATCACCGGTCCGAGCTTCACTTGATGCTCAAAGTCGGTGTTGAATTCCTTGCGGGCGCGGAGCACGGCGCGCTCCGAGGCCCGGCGCAGCGAGTCGTAGGGCAGCGTCTTGAGCCCCTCCGGACCGTCCACGCCGGCCTCCTCGAGGGTGAGCGCGGCCACGCGGCGCGACACGTTCTGCGGCTGAGTGAGTCCGTCCAGGGTGCCGCTCTGCACTATGGCTTTGTGGAAGTAGCCCTTGGCCATGGGCATGCCCATGAGGGCGAGCACCTTCACGCCGCCCGAGCCGTGGCCGAAGAGGGTAACGTTGTCCGGGTTGCCGCCGAAGGCCTTGATGTTTTCCTTTATCCACTTGAGGGCCTGCACGATGTCGGTGAGGGCCAGGTTGCCGGAGCCGGCATATTCCTCGCCGTAGGCGCTGAGGTCGAGGTGGCCCAGCGCGTTGAGGCGGTGGTTCAGCGAAACCACCACCACGTTTTCGCCCTTGGCGAGCTTGGAGCCGTCGGAAACGAGATTCACGTGCGAGTAGCCATAGTCGAAACCTCCGCCATGCAGCCACACCATCACGGGGCGCTCGGCAAAGTCGTCTTTCCTATCGGCCGAGGTCCAGATGTTCAGGTTGAGGCAATCCTCGTTCATAATCATCACCGTGTCGATGGCATTGTAGGCGGTGTGCTTGCGCTGCTCGCCCTGGGGGGAGATGTTGCCGTAGGTGGTGCAGTCCATCACGGTGTCCCACTTGGCGTGGGGCACGGCGGGCATGAAACGCTCGGCGGTGGCGTAGGGGATACCTTTATATATAAGAACACTGTCTTTCATGTAGCCCCTCACCTTGCCTTGGGTGGTGGTCACGACAGTGGCATCCTTGCTCTTCTTGGCTCCCGAGCAGGAGGCGAGTGCAAGAATGATGATGGATACGATAGCAGTGAAATATAATTTCATGTATAAAGATGCCTTTCTTGGCCCAGATTTTAATGTGTATAGTGATTAGTTATGCAAATATACACATAAAAAATGATTCAGTTAAGGGTCTTAACTGAATCATCATTACATTGTTATAATTTTGTAGCGGGACCGAGAATTGAACTCGGGACCTCCGGGTTATGAATCCGAC
>CAYUUN010000123.1:0-2426 GCA_964447895.1 uncultured Bacteroides sp.
ACCATCTATGGCCGGCGTCCGAATTCACCGGCAAACATAGCGTCTTTTGTATCCCTGCACTCAAATTGTATCCCTGCACTCAAAAAAGCGGCGGAAATTTTTTATTTCCGAGAAATGTTGCTATCTTTGCAAGCGTTAAAATCAAGCAACAAGCATCCGCAGGGACTCAGCCGCAGCAGGCCGGGTTTCTCTTTTTTATTGTATAACAACCTCAAAAACAATACCTGTAAGCCATGGCTATTACCTACATGACCAAGGATGGTTACAAGAAGAAAATGGAAGAGATCGCGTATCTCGAAAACGTGAAGCGCCCGGAAATCTCCCGCGCCATAGCCGAGGCCCGCGACAAAGGCGACCTCAGCGAAAATGCCGAGTACGATGCCGCAAAGGAGGCCCAGGGCATGCTCGAGATGAAAATCTCGCAGCTCAAGGACCTGGTGGCCAACGCGCGCATTATCGACGACAGCAAGCTCAACACCGAGGAGGTGCAGATTCTCAACAAGGTGAAAATCAAGAATGTGGCAAACGGCCAGACCATGGAATACACCATCGTGGCCGACAGCGAGGCCAATCTGCGCGAAAAGAAGATAGCCTCGTCCACCCCCATAGCCCAGGGCCTGCTGGGCCACCGCATAGGCGAGGTGGTGGAGATACGCGTGCCCTCCGGCCTCATGAAATTTGAAATCGTAGAAATATCTTTCTGATGGCCACTATCTTCTCACGCATCGCCGCCGGCGAGATCCCCAGCTACAAGGTGGCCGAGGACGACCGTCACTTCGCTTTTCTCGACATCAACCCAGTGGCCCCCGGCCATGTGCTGGTGATACCGCGCCGCGAGGAGAGCTACATCTTCAACCTGAGCGACGAAGAGACGGCCGCCCTGCACGTCTTCGCCCGCAAGGTGGCCCGCGCCGTGGGCGCCGCCATGCCCTGCAAGCGCGTGGGCATGACCGTGATAGGCCTCGAGGTGCCCCACGCCCACATCCACCTCATCCCCATCAACGAAGAAAACGACATGAACTTCGCCAAGGGCAAACTTTCTCTCCCCGAAGCCGAGATGCAGCACATCGCGGCCGCTATTTCCGCCGAATTCAACAAGCTATGAGAATACAACGATTCATCGTGCCCGCCCTGGCCGCCCTGGCCGCAGCATGTGCGGGCAACCACGGCTGGAGCATCCACGGCAACGTGGAGGGCGCCGAAGGTAGCAAAATGGCCATCGAAGGCTTCAACGCCGGCCACTGGTATGTGATAGACAGCGTGGAGGTGGGCCGCGGAGGCGCGTTTGCCTACGACGCCGCAGCCCCCGCCGCCGTGCCCGAGGTGCTCCGCATCAGCCTCGACGGTCGCTCGATCTATTTCCCCGTCGACAGCGTGGACCGCCTGGAACTCACCGCCACGGCAGCCGACTTCGGCGGCATCTACACCCTCTCGGGCAGCCCCGCCGCCGAGAAAATCGTGGCCATCGACCGCATGATAGCCCAGTGTGTGGCGCAGCGCGGAGCCGCCGCAGCGGCCACCGACAGTCTGCTCAAGGACGGCCTGAACCGCATAGCCCTCTCCGACTCCACCTGCATCGCCGCCTACTATATCATAAATAAGAAAATTGACGGCATGCCCCTCTACAACCTGTCGCAGAAGCGCGACCTGGGCATCGTGGGCGCCGTGGCGCAGCGTTTCTCCGACCTGCGCCCCGACGACCCCCGCACCACCTGGCTCACAGGCCTCTACATGACGGCCCGCCGCGCCCTCAACCCGGGCGGCTCGGGGCGCCCCGTGAGCATGGAGGCCCAGGAGAGCGGCCTCATCGACATCGTGCGCTTCGACAACCGCGGCGTGCAGCGCAGTCTGGCCGAGGTGGCCGGCAAGGGCGGCGTCACGCTCCTGAGCTTCACCACCTACGATGCCGAGCAGTCGCCGGCCTACAATGTGGCCCTCGCCGACCTCTACAAGCGCTATTCGCCCCAGGGCTTTGAAATCTACCAGATAGCTTTCGACGCCGATGAGGTGGAGTGGAAGCAGAAGGCCGACAACCTGCCGTGGATCACGGTGTGGAATTCGCCGGTCGACGGCGCCGACGTGCTCATGCAGTACAACGTGGGCGCGCTGCCCATTGCCTACGTGATAGGCCGCGACGGCGTCATCGCCGAGCGCATCACCGACCCGGCCGCCCTCCCGGCCGCCGTGGCCCGCGCCATGTAATCTTCTGTTCCGGAGATACAAAAGGACAAAAGCCCCAAAAGAAACAAAAAAAAATTTTTTTTTGGGGGCTCGCGCAGAGGCGCAGAGAAAAATATAAGCAGCTGTCCACCAGGCATGGAGGGACGCTTTTTAAGCGTCCACCACCCCGCATGGCCCCCCGTCTCTCCGGAGATACAAAAGACGCTATGTTTGCCGGTGAATTCGGACGCCGGCCATAGATGGTA
>CAYUUN010000124.1:0-2397 GCA_964447895.1 uncultured Bacteroides sp.
ATTTGTTAATAATTTTCTTGGGACAGCAGTGCTCCATGGAGCGTCCCTACAGGACATTATCGTTGTCTATTATTTTATCTTATGCACCGGAAATACGGCATGAGCCCGAAAACCCCCTGACAACGCCTTTTATGAAAGCCCTAATCATCGCGGCCCTCGCCGCGGTGGCACCCGCCACATCCCTTGCCGCAGAGGAAGATACGGACACGCTGCAGCCCCGGCAGCTCGACGAGGTGGTGGTGGAAGCCCGCCTGCAACGCACCTCGGCCACCGTGTCGACATATATCCCCACCGCCGTGCAGCGCAACTCGGCGCAGACCGGCTCCGAGCTGCTCGACCGCATGGCCATCCCCCAGCTGGGGCTGGTGACCGGCAGCACCGTCACCACCTCCTCGGGCCAGGCCGTGGCCCTGTTCATCAACCACGTGCCGGCCTCGGAGCAAGACCTGAGCGGAATGCGCATGGCCGACGTGAAGAAGGTGGAATACTACGACTACCCCGCCGACCCGCGCTTTCTGGGCAAGGAGCACGTGATAAACTTCGTGATGCAGCAGTATAGCTACGGCGGCTACGTAAAGGCCTATGCCAACGAGTTTTTCATAGCCAACTCGGGCCAGCTCAACATCTACTCCAAGCTGCAGCGGGGGCGCATGACCTACGACCTGGCCGTGGGCGGCTACTACTCGGCCAACGACCGCCTGCGCTCCGACACCCGCGAGACTTTCCGCCTGCCCGACGCCACGGGCGGCACGTCCCCGGCCACCATAGAGCGCCTGGCGCTTTCCGACGCCTCGGCCGCCCGCGTGCGCGACTACTACATGTGGCCCACGCTCAGGGTGCTCTACAGCAGCGACAGGGCCACCATCAGCAACACCCTGGGCGCCAGCTTCAACACCACGCCGCGCCGCAGCTCGGCCGGCGAGGTGGCGTACGACCCCGCCGTTTATCCGGCCTCGGCCTACGCCTCGGACGAGGACAGCCGCTCGAGCTCGGCCACCTATTCGGGCAACTGGCACTTCAAGCTGCCCGGCGGCAACTCGCTGAGCTTCAATCCCTATTACTCCTTCATCCACACCCGCCGCCACTCGCTCTACATCGAGAGCGGCACCCCCTTCGCCAACGACGCCACCGACCGCACCCACCAGGCCACGGCACAGCTGCGGCTGGTCCACGACTTCGGCACGGCCGGCACGCTCTCGCTGCTGTGCAACGGCTTTTTCCGCACCAGCCGCACGCGCTAC
Source organism: uncultured Bacteroides sp. (assembly GCA_964447895.1). Lineage (GTDB taxonomy): Bacteria > Bacteroidota > Bacteroidia > Bacteroidales > Muribaculaceae > CAG-873. Next base: position 1,242 of record CAYUUN010000124.1, read on the forward strand.
AGCGGCACGGCCACGGCGGCCGACCGCCTCACCAACTGGCGCGTGGGCCCCGGCGTGTACTACAACTACGCCGGCGGCGGCAAGTTCAGCGCCGGAGCGGGCGCGGGCGTAAACTTCGACGATATGAAATCCGGCGCTACGGCCGAGCGCACGTCGCAGCCCTGGGCCGACTGCTCGCTGCAATACGCCTTCAGCAGCCGCAGCTCCGTGAGCGCCGATTTCCACTACTCCGTGTGGACGCCCTCAGGCGTGTATCGCAGCTCGGCCGTGATACACACCCATCCGCTGTTCAGCTACACGGGCAACCCCTCGCTCAGGCCCTACCACAGCTACGACCTGTCGCTCCGCTACGTGTGGATGCCGCGCAACGGCTGGAACTTCTCGGCATTCACGAGCGGCTACCTCACGCCCGACCGCTTTGCCTTCGACTACGTGGCCACCCCCACGGGCGTGCTACGCGCGATTTCGCAGCACACGGGGCGCTACACGCAGCTGTACACGGGCATCTCGGGCACCGTGAAGCTCTTGGGCAACAGCCTTACCCTCAACGGCCAGGCCGCATGGCGCACGGTCTACAACGGCGCGCCCTACGACATCACCCGCAACCGCCTGCTGTGGCACCTCCAGGCCTTCTACTACACCGGCGCGTGGAACTTCGGAGTGCAATACCAGTCGTCGCAGGCCTATAGCGACGGTTTCATGAATCCGTCGTGGAGCATCGAGCCCTGCGCCTACACCGCCATAGCCGGCTGGGGCAACACGGCGTGGAGCCTGCAGTGCCGCCTCACAAATCCGTTCCGCTGGCACTGGAAAGCCGGCAGCTCCGAGATGAAGAGCCCGGCCTACGACATCACCACCACCTACTACAACACCAGCTACCACTGCTACATCCTGCTCTCGGCCACCTACACCCTGGGCTTCGGCAAGAAAATCCAGCAGGGCGGCGAGGCCTTCCGCCAGGCCGGCACCACCTCCGGCATCCTCCGATAGCCCCCAGGGGGCTATCGGAGCTAAAGTAGCTATTATAGCTAAAGTAGCTATAGTAGCCATTTTAGAGCGCCGATTTTCAACCACATAAAAAATCTCTCTGCGGCTCTGCGCGAGGCCATCCCCTCAAAAAAAAATACTTTTTGTTTCTTTTGGCTTTTTTGTCCTT
>CAYUUN010000125.1:0-2388 GCA_964447895.1 uncultured Bacteroides sp.
GGGCTGTCCTGCCGGCCATTGAGGATGGGACACCCCCTCCGGGGCTGCCGCGTGGTGTGCCCATACCCCGTGCGGCCCGCACGGGGTTAACAAGCGGGCGGACCTCCGGCCCGCTCTCCCAGGCATTCCCGCGTATTTGTTCTATAGTAGCCGCAGAGAATTTATTTATTAATTTGAAACTCAGATTAAAAGCCGCGTCTCCGACGCTCTTTATTCCCTATTTTCAGCTCTTTATCTAATTCTCTGCGCCTTTGTGCGAGCTTTCCCATTACAATTTAGCATATAGCTGAATAGTGTCGCAGGTGTTTTTTTAAGTGTTAAAAAATGCAAAGGGGCTTGCTTGACTAATTTTTTAGTTATACTTTTGCGGTGTCAACTAAAATATTAGTTATGCCAAGGACCAAATCGAAATATCCGCGCCTCACTGAGCGCGAGGCCGAAGTGATGGAGCAGCTGTGGGAGCGCGGACCGCTCACGGTGCGCCGCCTGCTTGAAGCCTACCCTGACCCGAAACCGCACGTCAACACCGTGTCGACCACCGTGCGCATTCTCGAAGACAAAGGCTATGTGGCCCACGACCCGGAGTCGTCAAAGCCCTTTGCCTACTATGCCACGGTGCCCGCCACGGCTTTCGGCGGCCGCAGCCTCGCCCAGGTGATTAAGAGCTATTTCAACAATTCCTACACCTCGGCAGTGTCGGCGCTCGTCGAGGAGGAGAAAATATCGGTAGAAGAGTTGCGCCGGATCATTGACATGGTCGAGAATAAGGACAAAAACAGCTGAAGCCATGGGAAGTTTCGTTGCATATACCTTTCAGGCAGGCGTGTATCTCCTGGCGGGTTACATCATATACAAGTGGTTGCTGGCGGCTGAAAATCAGCCGTCGTTCAACCGCGCCGTGCTTCTCGCCATCTACGCGGTGTCTTTTGTAGCGCCCTTAGTAGCTCTGCCGGAGTGGAGGCTGCCGCACGATGGAGCGCTTGCCGCCGGCCAGGTGTCTGCCGGCGAGCTCTCGGTGGCCGGCGTGGCCGGCGGCGTGCCCGCATGGGCCGTCGTGTGCGTGTGGGTCTACCTTGCCGGGGCGGCGGTAGCTGCAGTAGCCACGGCAGTGTCGTTCGTAAGGCTCTTTGCCATAATCCGCCGCGGCGACAAGCAGTCGAGAGGGCCCTACACATTAATAATAAAGAACGACACTCCGCTGGCCACCTTCAGCTGGTTGCGCTACATCGTGATGAGCCGCGGTGATTTCGATGAGGCCGGCGACACCATATTGCTCCACGAATCGGCCCACCTGCGGCTGCACCACTGGGCCGACCTGCTGATTGCCCAGGCAGCCATCGTGGCGCTGTGGTACAACCCCGCCGCATGGCTCATGCGTGCCGAGCTGCGCAGCGTGCATGAATACCAGGCCGACGACGCCGTGCTGCGCAGCGGTGCCAATGCGCGGCAATATCAACTTATGCTAATAAAAAAGGCTGCCGGCCAGAGATTCCCGTCGCTTGCCAACAGCCTGAACCACAGTAAACTTAAAAACCGTATTACTATGATGTGTAATCAAAAAAGCAGCCCAGCGCGCCGCTTGCGCGCCCTGGCTCTGGCCCCTGCCGTTCTTCTTGCGGCCGTGGCAGTGAACATTCCGTCGGTGGCTTCGGCCCTGGGCACGGCCTCGTCGGTATCGCTCAGCGACAGCAAAATTAGTGAAAAAATCCCGGCCGCGCAAACGCCGGCCCCGCAGGCTGCCGCACAGGCGCAGCAAGACGAGGACATGCCTCAGCCCGATGTGCTGCCCGAGTATCCCGGCGGCATGCCCGAGATGTTCAAGTTCCTGGCTGCGAAGCTCAACTATCCTGTAGAAGCAGCCCAAAAAGGCATCCAGGGTAAAGTAGTGGTGGGCTTTGTGATCAACGAGCAAGGCAAGCCTGTCGATGTGGCCGTGATACAGCCTGTATCGCCCGACCTCGACGCCGAGGCAATCCGCGTTATTGGCTCTATGCCCGCATGGAAACCGGCCACGAAAGACGGCAAAACCGTGCGTTGCAAGATGGCGCTTCCGGTAAATTTCAAGCTTCCCAAGCCGAAGAAAACGAAATAATCTCTATACACATAAGGCGAGGCGCACGCGAGTGCGCCTCGTTTTTTTAGTATCTTTCGGGCCGTGATGTGGTAACAACGGCACAAGCCATTCTTCCGGTGCATAGGAGCAACAATGTAACAATTGCTATTATCAAACGCGTAATCCTGTAGGTGCGCTCCATGGGGCGTACCTACAGGGTAACCGGGTAACTTTTTTAATATCCAACGATTTGCGTATCATAGATAGCCGCGGTGGCCGCCGGACGCTCCATGGAGCACTGCTGTCCCAAGAAAAAATTAACAGTTGTTTTTGGG
>CAYUUN010000126.1:0-2045 GCA_964447895.1 uncultured Bacteroides sp.
CGCCGGCCATCCGGGGCGTGTCACCGATGCTGTTTATTGCTTATTTACAGCCACTTAAACAACTCTCTGCGCCTCTTCGCGAGGCCTTCTCCATATAGAATAGTAGCACGCAGGCGGGGGCGATGCATGGCTTTAGGGGAGAATTTTGTATATTTGCAGCGCACAAGCCCATCGATTATGAAAATTTCAGTAGTGATCAACACCTACAATGCCGCCGCCCAGCTCGAGCGCACGCTGCGCTCCGTGAGCGACTTCGACGAAACGGTGGTGTGCGACATGGAGAGCACGGACGACACCGTGGCCATCGCCCGCCGGCACGGCGCACGCGTGGTGACCTTCCCCAAGGGCTCCTACAACATCTGCGAGCCTGCGCGCGACTTTGCCATCCACACCGCCGGCGGCGAGTGGGTGCTGGTGGTGGATGCCGACGAAAGCGTGCCGCCCGGCCTGCACAGCTATCTCTACGACTACATCCGTCGGCCCGACGCGGCCGACGCCCTGAGCGTGCCCTTCCGCTCGGTGTTCATGGGCCGGCCCACGTCCACCCGCACCGAGCGCCACGTGCGTTTCTTCCGCCGCGACAAGGCCACATGGCCGCCCACCATCCACTCCAAGGTGATAATCGACGGCACCACCGCACGCATTCCCGCCCGCCCCGACCTGTGCATCCTCCACTTCGACAACCCCACCGTGGCCGCCCGCCTGGCCAAGATCGACCGCTACAGCGACAACGAGGTGCCCAAGCGCCTCCACCGCCGCTACTCGGCCCTGGCCTTCCTGCTGCGTCCCTGGTTTTTCTTCTTCAAGATGCTCATTCTCAAGGGCTCCATCCGCGACGGCCGCCGCGGCATCGTGCGCGCCTATCTCGAGATGACCTATCAGGTGTCCCTCATGGGCAAAACCCTCGAGGCGCAGGAGCCCGGCAACGAAACCACGACACACCCCTCGCGATGATACCCAAGACTCTGCACTACTGCTGGTTCGGCGGCCAGCCCGAACCCGAAGCCGTAAAGCGCTACATCGACGGCTGGCGCCGCCTCATGCCCGGCTGGCAGGTGGTGCGCTGGGACGAGACCAACTTTCCCGCGGCCAGCTTCACCTACGCCGCCGAGGCCCTGGCCATGAAAAACTGGGCCTTCGTGGCCGACGTGGCCCGCATGTGGGCCCTGTGGAACCACGGCGGCGTCTACCTCGACACCGACATGGAGCTGCTCGCCCCCCTCGACCCCTTCCTGGCCGACCGCTCCTTCCTGGGCGAAGAGCAGGGCGTGGCCCTCATGGGCATCGTGGGCGCCGAGCCCCGCACGCCCTGGACCGGCCGCTTCCTCGACTTCTACCGCTCCACCCACTTCGTCAACATCTGGGGCCACCCCGTGCGCACGCCCAACCCCGTGCTCTTCAGCCGCCACATCCTGCCCGCCCTCGCCCCCGGGGAGCGCCCCCGCGTCTACCCCCGCGAGGTTTTCTACCCCCCGCTCCTGCCCGACGGCAGCGCCGCCACCACCCCCGCCACCGTGGGCATCCACCACTACGAAGCCTCCTGGCGCCGCGGGCGCACCCTCGCCACCCGCCTCCGCACCATCGCCCGCGGCCTCCGCGTCCGCTGGCTCCCCACAGGCAAAACAGCAAACAAGGCCACCAGGTAGAAGAAACGCGCCGGCGAGCGCGTTTCGAGCCATAGCCGTGGGGTGCGTATATTAGCTCAGGCAAGCGCGGCAGAGCCGTGCGCGCAGCCCGGCGGCAGAGCCGCCACACGTATATAGCCACAAGTAAGCGCGGCAGAGCCGTGCGCAGCTTGTGGTAGCCGTGCCACCCCCTGTGAAAATGAGCTGCGTAGCAGCTCAACATCCCGCGGCACAGACGCTCCGCTAAACGCCCGGAACATGATTTAGGGATGGGGCGCGTGGACCTCCGGCGCGGCTAACGCCGCTGGGCTATCAGTGGGGAGAGCGTCGGAGATGCGACGTTCCTTAGCCTCAGGTCGAGCGCAGCGTACAACCGTCCGCGGTTGCAGGTGTGGGTCAAAAAGATAGCCGTCCAGGTTT
>CAYUUN010000127.1:0-1958 GCA_964447895.1 uncultured Bacteroides sp.
GGGTGCGCTACGCTTACCCCACGGCTATGTCTCGGGACGCGCTCTCCGGCGCGTCTCTTGCAGGGTTGGCCCCCACCTCCGCAGTGGAGCATCGGAGATGCGATGTGATTGCACGGGTTTTTGTGAGATAACAGCGCATCTCCGAAGCGCAGGGCTCTTTTGACGTGCAACCCCGGGCCTCGCTGCGCTCGACCCGGGGCTAAAAAATGACGCGTCTCCGACGCTCTGCGGCGTTCTACGGCGCGTCTCTTGCGGGTAGGCGCTCTGTGGCGCGGCTTTTCCACGGTGTTGAAAACCCTCGGGGGGTGGTGATTGTTGATATATGTATAATATGAGATGCCTGAAGCCCATAGTCGTTGCGGCCATGCTGGCCGGCGCGCTGCTGCCCGCACGGGCGGCGGCGCCTAAGGCTGCGCGCACGCTCGACAACCCCGGGAGCGCGCGCGAGCCTTACTACACGGGCTACTACTGGCGCATCGACGAGGCGGGCGACACGGTGCCGGTGTTTGCGCTGCGCGGCATCACGGTGTATCCGGCTCTCAAGTTCAAGAACAAGAAGGAGGAGAAGTTCTACTGGCGCACGGTGCGCGACGTGAAGCTCACGCTGCCCTATGCCAAGCTAATAGCCGAGACTCTCATCGAGACCTATGAATATATCGAGACTTTTCCCACGCAGAAGGAGCGCGAAGACTATCTGAAGCGCATGGAGAAGTCGCTCTTCGAGCAGTACAAGCCCGTGCTGCGGCGCTTCTCGCGCGCGCAGGCCAGGGTGCTGGTGAAGCTGATACAGAGGGAGACCCACCAGTCGAGCTACGACATCATCCGGGCGTTCTTAGGCTCGTTCCGCGCGGGCTTCTGGCAGGGCTTCGGCAAGCTTTTCGGGGTGAGCCTCAAGGCCGACTACAATCCCTCGGGCAACCGCGAGGACGGCATAATAGAGCGCGTGGCGCGCGGCGTGGAGGAGGGCACGATAGCATGAACTCGCGCTCGCGGCGCAGCCTGGTGGACGGTTTCGGCGCGTGGCTCCTGCTGGAGCGCGGCCTGAGCGACAACACGCGCGCGGCCTATCTGGCCGACGCCGGGCGGCTGGTGCAGTGGCTGGCCGAGCAGGGCACCACGCCGCAGGAGGCCACCATCGACACGCTGCACGCTTTCGTGGCCGAGCTGCACGAGCTGGGCATCTCGCCGCGCTCGCAGGCGCGCATCATCTCGGGCATAAAGTCGCTCTACCGCTACATGCGGCTGGAGCACATGATAGACGGCAATCCGTCGCTGCTGCTTGAGGCGCCGCGCACGGGCCGCCACCTGCCGGAGGTGCTCACGGTGGACGAGGTGGACGCGATGCTGGCGGCCATCGACCCGGCGTCGCCGCAGGCGGGGCGCAACCGCGCCATCATCGAGGTGCTCTACAGCTGCGGGCTGCGTGTGAGCGAGCTGGTGGGGCTGGAGATCGCGCGCATAAACCTGCAGTTGGGCTATCTCACGGTCACGGGCAAGGGCTCGAAGGAGCGCATGGTGCCGCTGAGCCCGAGCGCGGCGGCCGAGATAGGCGAGTGGCTGCAGGAGCGGGCGCAATATCCGGTGAAGGCGGGCCACGAGGGCTATCTGTTTCTGAACCGGCGCGGGCGGGCGCTCACGCGCGTGATGGTGTTCTACATCGTGCGCGACCTGGCTGCGGCGGCGGGCATCCGCAAGACTATCTCGCCCCACACTCTGCGCCATTCTTTCGCCACGGCGCTGCTGGAGGGGGGCGCCAACCTGCGGGCCATCCAGCAGATGCTGGGCCACGAGAGCATCGCCACCACGGAGATATATCTGCACCTTGACAACACGCGCCTGCGCGACGAAATCCTCCGCTGCCATCCGCGGTCGTTCTGATCGCCTGGTTGTACGGGAGATACAGAAGACGCTATGTTTGCCGGTGAATTCGGACGCCGGCCATAGATGGTATAGGTTTT
>CAYUUN010000128.1:0-1919 GCA_964447895.1 uncultured Bacteroides sp.
TTACACCTTTTGCATGAGCTGTGCAATAGTGCCGGCGATTTTTTTGTGTTAAGAGTGTGTTTGACAAGAAAATTTAACGGCACGGCGATGGCTGTTGCTTTATGGGAAAACTCGCGCCGAGGCGCAGAGAATTTTATAAATCTGTGTGCGAAAACAGCGCATCTCCGAAGCGCCCGGGGCCTTTTGCTGTGGTCCCTCAGGCCTCGCAGGGCTCGACCTGAGGTTAAGGAACGTCGCGTCTCCGACGCTCTTTTACCCGCGGATATAAATTTCTTCCCATACCTCTCTGCGCCTTTGCGCGATTTTATACTCAATATGTCCAAAAAGGGCGGACCCGAGTGGATCCGCCCTTGTGTCAGAAGGTTGCGCGCGAGTTACTTGTTCTTGCGGTTGCTCCAGAAGGCTGTCATGTCTTCGAGGGTCTTGCCCTTGGTTTCGGGCACGAGCTTATAGACGAAGATGGCAGCGACGATGCAGATGACGCCGTAGAGGGCGTAGGCAAACATGTGGCCGAAGCGCACGCCCATCGAGCCGAGCTCGATGTTGTACATGGGCACGAAGGTGGAGCTCACGATGAAGTTGAAGATCCACTGGAAGGCCACGGCCACGGCCACGGCTGCGCCGCGGATGCTGTTCGGGAAAATCTCGGCGATGAGCACCCAGCAGATGGGACCCCAGGAGAACATGAAGCTGGCGCTGTACACCATGATGCTCACCACGGGCACGATGGGCGGCAGGGCCACGACGTTGGCCAGGGCCACGCCGGCGGCGCCTATGGCCATGCCTATGGAGCCCCAGATGAGCAGCGGCTTGCGGCCCAGGCGGTCGACGGTGAAGACGGCCACGAGGGTGAAGGCGATGTTCACGATGCCCATGATCACGGTCTGCACCATGGGATCGCCCATGTGCATGGAGTCGAAGATGCGCGGAGCATAGTAGAGCACGGCGTTGATGCCCACGGCCTGCTGGAACACGCTGAGCATCACGCCCACGAAGATGACCATGACGCCGAAGCTGAAGAGGCGCTCGCTGCGCACCTCCACGGTGCTCTTGATGTCGGCCAGGATGGCTGCGGCCTTCTTGCTGCCGTTGATGCGGCTGAGCACCTTGAGGGCCTGCGAGTCCTTGCCCACGAGGGCCAGGTAGCGCGGCGACTCGGGCACGAAGAGCACCAGGATGGTGAACAGGCCGGCCACGAAGGCTTCGGAGCCGAACATGTAGCGCCAGCCGGTGGCGATGGTCCAGGGGTCGGACGTGGCGGCCACCTGGTAGACGCCCTCGCCTATCTTCTCGATGATGGGGTTGGTGTGCTCGCCCAGAATCATGAAGTTGACGAAGTAGACCACGAGCTGGCCGAAGATGATGGCAAACTGGTTCCACGACACGAGCGTGCCGCGCATGTCGCTGGGAGCCACCTCGGCGATGTACATGGGGCAGATGGCCGAGGCCAGGCCCACGCCCACACCGCCCAGGATGCGATAGGCGTTGAACGCCCAGAGCAGCGACAGACCGGGCTTGCCGTACTCAAAGAACAGAAACTCGGGATACCACGAGCCCACGGCGCTCAGGAAGAACATGATGCCTGCCACAAACAGCGAGCGCTTGCGGCCCAGGCGCGTGGCGAAGAAGCCCGAGAGGGCGCTGCCTATGATGCAGCCTATCAGGGCGCTCGAGCAGGTGACGCCGTGGAAGCCGTCGGTGTAGACAAAGTCGTCGGCGTTCAGGAAGAACGCCTGCAGGCCTTTCTCGGCACCGGAGATCACAGCCGTGTCGTAGCCGAAGAGCAGGCCGCCCATCACGGCCACGAGCACGATCGAAAACAGATAGAGACGGGAGCCTTGCTGGTCTTTCATAGGGCTATCAGGCGTACATGTTCACGATAGCCTCGTAGAGCTCCTGCTTGCCCGAGGTGGCCTTGG